>CAYXHK010000107.1:0-7797 GCA_964464665.1 uncultured Syntrophomonadaceae bacterium | reverse complement strand
AACAGCCCATGCATAAAAGCATAAACGGATTCAAAAAAGGGATCTGCCACTTTTAGGAGTGACCGGTCCCTTTTTTATTAACTACCCCAAAACACAAGAAGAAAGTAGTCGCCCTATTGCACGGTGTGATAAAAAAGCGTATGCTTTCTCTCGTGCGTCAGCTTTTTGTACAACTCTTTATACAGTCCGGTTAATGAATTTCGTCAAAAGAAATCGTCCCTGATGCTTACGCCTACTTTATCAGTTCCCGGCCTCCCATATAAGGACGCAAAACCTCAGGGATTACCACGGTTCCGTCTGCCTGCTGATAATTCTCCAGAATCGCCGCCACGGTTCGGCCTACAGCCAAGCCGGAGCCATTCAGGGTATGCACAAACTGCGGCTTGCCCTTGAGACCGGCCCGATAGCGGATATTAGCCCGGCGGGCCTGGAAGTCCTCGAAATTACTGCAGGAAGAGATCTCCCGATAGGTATTAAAACTGGGCAGCCAGACCTCTAAATCATACGTCTTCGCCGCAGAGAAACCTAGATCAGCCGTACATAAGACCACTGCCCGATACGGCAGACCCAAGTTTTTTAAGACCTGTTCCGCATCTGCGGTCAACTTCTCAAGTTCAGCATAAGAATCTTCCGGCCGGCTGAATTTTACCAGCTCAATCTTATTAAATTGATGCTGCCTAATCAGTCCCCGGGTATCGCGGCCGGCCGCCCCGGCTTCCGCCCTGAAACAGGCGGTATAAGCCGTAAGCTTAATGGGAAACTGGCTGTCTTCCAAAATCTCTTCCCGAAAGAGATTAGTCAGCGGCACTTCGGCCGTCGGTACCAGGTAGTAATCCGTTTTATCCACGTGGAACATATCTTCTTCAAATTTGGGGAGCTGCCCAGTCCCGACCATACACTGCCGGTTCACCATAAACGGGGGCAGGATTTCCTGGTAACCATGCCGCTCCGTATGCAGATCGAGCATGTAATTGAGCACCGCTCTTTCCAGCCGGGCGCCCATCCCTTTATAGACCGTAAACCGGGCACCGGTAATTTTCCCGCCGCGGGCAAAATCCAAAATATCCAGGGCCTCCCCGATCTCCCAATGGGGACGCGGTTCAAAACCCGAAAATTTCGTTGGCTCCCCCCAAGTGCGCAGTACGGGATTGTCGGCTTCACTGCTGCCAACCGGCACCGAATCGTGCGGGATATTAGGAATCCCCAGCAAGATTTGCTGCAGCTCCTCTTCCAGCACCCGCAGCTGTTCATCCATCTGCTTGATCCGCAGCGAAGTTTCCCGCATATCGAGGACCAGCTGCTCGGCTTTATCTCCGGCCTTCTTGCGCTCAGCAATTTCTTCGGAGACAACGTTCCGCAAGTTTTTCAGCTGTTCCACCGCGCCTAACTGTTTTCGCCGCTGTTCTTCCAGAGCTAAAAACTCATCCAAAGACACTTTTGCCCCGCGCTTTAGCAGCGCCTCCTTAACCAGCTCCGGATTACTGCGTACCAGCTTGATATCTAACATCGGTTAAGCCGCCCTTCCAAATCTAAAACTTGACAACTTTCACACTCGTAACCGCATCAATTTCCCTTAGTTCCTTAACAATGGATTCATCTACTTCACTGTCCACGTTAAGAGTCATCAATGCCAAATCACCGCGTTGGTGCCGGCCGACTCCCATCATGGCAATATTAATCTGATGTTTGCCGAGCAAAGTGGCAAAGGGGCCAATCACACCCGGGCGATCGATGTTTTCTACAAACAGCATGTTTTCCGTAGGCGATATATCGGTGTCGTAACCCTTGACCATAACCAGGCGCGGTTCCCGTTTCGCCGACAAGGTGCCGGCAATCTCCATAAAGGTGTCGCTGCCGTAAACTCGAGCGTGGATTAAATTCACAAATCCCCGGGTATTAGTGTCTTCCGTAAAAGTAACCACCTTAACGCCCCGTGTTTCCGTAATTAAAGAGGCATTCACGTAGTTGACTTTTTCGCCCATAATCGGCTCCAGCAATCCTTTCAGGAAGGAGACGGTTAACATGTTTGTATCCATCTTGGCCACTTTGCCGCTGAAAGTAATTTCTACCCGTTCCACTGGGTTTTTATCCAGTTGGAAGTAGACCTTGCCCATTTTTTCCGCTAAGCAGAGATACGGATACAGGGATTCCAGTTCGTTTTCCTGCAGACTGGGCAGGTTTACCGCATTGGGCACCAATTCGCCCCGTAAAGCGGCGAGTACTTGATTGGCAATGGTTATCCCTACCCGGTCCTGCGCTTCAAAGGTATCGGCGCCGCAGTGGGGAGTAGCCGCAATTTTGTCCAGTTGGTAAAGCGGATTGCCTGGCGAAGGCTCCACTTCGCAAACGTCCAGCCCGACGTAGGCGACAATGCCTTCTTCTACCGCTTTTAACAGGGCCGCCTCATTAATAATCCCGCCCCGGGCGCAGTTTACTACACAAACCCCGCGCTTGGCTATCTTAAACTGTTCCTCCCCGATCATGCCCATGGTTTCGGCAGTGCGGGGGGTGTGGACCGTAATAAAATCAGACCGGCGAACCAGTTCGTTTAATTCGGTAACCTTTTCCGCACCAAACCGCTGGAAGCGTTCGTCCGTGATGTAGGGGTCATAAGCCAAGACCTTCATCCCAAAGGCGGCCAACCTGGTTGCGACCATGGAGCCGATGCGGCCCAGACCAACAATACCCACGGTTTTGCCGTACAGTTCTATGCCTTTAAAGGGGCCGCGGTCCCAAGCGCCGCTTTTTAGCTGATTGGTAGCGGCCGGGATATTCCGAATCGAGGAAAGAAGCAACCCAATCGTGTGCTCCGCTGCGGAGATGGTATTGCTCTCCGGCGTATTTACGACTAAAATTCCCCGACGGGTAGCGGCTGGCACTACGATATTATCAATCCCGTTGCCAGCCCGGCCGACTACTTTCAATTTCTTGCCCCGATTGATCAGTTCTTCGTTAACCTTAATCACGCTGCGCACGATTAAGGCGTCATAGTTTTCGATTATGTCCAGGATTTCATCTTGTTTAATCCCGACCCGCACATCCACGTCCAATTCTTTCCGTAAAATCTCTACCCCAGCGTCCGCGATCTTTTCCGCTACCAGGACTTTCATTTTTTCCGCCATTTTTCCGTCCATCCTCCCATTTAATAATCAGGTTGATAATTAGGTTTTTTACACCTGTCCCCGGAAAATTTGCTGCGCCGCCCGAACGCCGCTGCCCAACTCCAGGTTATAGCCACAATCGATTAGAGCCATTTCAATGGCCGCCACAGTTGCTACAATATCTAAAGGCTGCACCCAGCCCAAATGCCCGACCCTAAAGATCTTATTGTCCAGTTTCTGCTGTCCGCCGGCTAATACTACATTATACTGCTTATTAACCACTTTCCGCAGTTGATTGGCTTCCAGGTCAGCCGGCGCGAAAACTGCGGTTACGGCAGCTGAAGCCACCTCATCCGGCGCCAGAAGCTGTAAGCCGATAGCCCGCATGGCTGCTCTGAGCATATCCCGCATCTTGGCGTGCCGTAGAAATGCCTGCTCCAAGCCTTCCCCGTGCATCAGCTTCAGGGATTCCCTTAAACCGGTCAGCTGCGGCAAAGCCGGGGTATAGGGGGTCTGCCCTTTTTCCAGGTATTTTTTGCCCGAAGCCAGATCCCAGTAGTATTTATAATTGGTACAGTTTTTTGCCACAGCCCAGGCCCGCTCACTGACGCTGACAAAAGTCAGTCCCGGCGGAAGCATGAACGCTTTCTGTGCGCCGGTCACTACCACATCCAGTCCCCATTCGTCGGTCCGCAGGTCCATCGCGCCCATACTGCTCACAGCATCTACCATTAATAAAGCGGGATGACTGCCCATGGCCTGCCGAATCGCCGGCAGGTTATTGGTGACCCCGGTGGAGGTCTCATTATGGGTCACAATTACCGCCTTAATCTCCCCGGCTTTGTCCGCGGCCAGGCGCTCGGCGATTTGGACCGGGTCGGCAGCGGTACCCCATTCAAAATCCAGCCTTTCTACCTGCGCCCCGAACTTGGCAGCGACTTCGGCAAAGCGGCTGCCGAATACCCCAATGGTAACTACCAGTACCTTTTCTCCGGGGGAAATAAAGTTGACGATGGCTGCTTCCATGCCCCCGGTACCAGCCCCGGGGAAAATGATGACCGCGTTTTCCGTTTTGAAGGTCTTTTGAACCCCTAAAGTTACCTCTTCGTAAAGCTCCTTAAACTCCGAACCCCGGTGGTTAATCATCGGTTGGCTTAAGGCGCGGAGCACCTGAGGCGGAACCGCAGTGGGACCTGGAAGCTGTAAATACTGTTTTTCACGAAACATAAATATCCTCCCCCCATGGTAAGAAATAAATCGATGGTCAAAAAATAAATCACGGGTGCCTTCCTTTAATCGTTAAATTAGATCCCTGTTAGTTTTTTGGCCCTGAACCCTGTCCGGGTCTAAAATACACAAAACCTCCCTTCCCTAAATAAAGGGACGAGAGGTTAACCCGCGTTGCCACCCTGATTGGTTACTGATTAAGTAACCCGCTTAACATGCGTAACGGACATGACCGGCAGAACTTCGGCCGCGCTTTTGCCGCGATTTTCGTTCCCGACTCCCGGGTGGATTCAGCTCAGCTTTCCATTGGTTCGCACCGACCACCAACTCTCTTTAGGAAGCAACTGTTGCTTACTATTCCCGCTCATTGCCTATTAATAACGATTTTTAAAACATTCTAGCACAGGCCTCTTAAATTAGCAAGTTGTACTTAGACAAGCCGTCTTATATATTATTGGCACGGCTGACAAAGATAAGTAAAGGAGCATCGTGACCAAGGTGTAAGATGCAATTGGTTCGAGGTAGTCTATCTTTAGTCTCGGGGCAAACTGCCCGATTCAAGTTTAGATGCGACTAGTTCAATAAAGGAGCATCGTGACCAAGGTGTAAGATGCAATTGGTTCGAGGTAGTCTATCTTTAGTCTCGGGGCAAACTGCCCGATTCAAGTTTAGATGCGACTAGTTCAATAAAGGAGCATCGTGATCAAGGTGTCAGATGCAAATTGCCTTATACAGCCTATCTTTAGTCTCGAGGCTTTCGCATTGATCCGGGCTTAGATGCGACTAGTTCAATAAAGGTGTCTAACTGCGGGCCTCCCGCACCATCTGCAAGAAATAATTATGAATCCGCGGATCGTCGGTTAGTTCCGGATGGAAAGAACAGACCAGCATATTTTCCTGCCGCGCCATCACCGGTCGGTCGGCCCATTCCGCGAGAACCTCCGCCCCGGCTCCGACTGCTTCGATAAATGGTGCCCGAATAAACACCGCCCGAAAAGGTTTATCCCCAAAGACCAGGGCTGTAAGATCCGCCTCAAAACTGTCCACCTGACGTCCATAGCCATTGCGCTGCACCTTAATATCCATGACGCCCAGACGAGGCTGCTCGCTGCCCATGATCTCCTTGGCCAGGAGTATCAGCCCGGCACAAGTGCCAAAAACCGGCATCCGTGCCGCTAATTTCTGGGACATAGCCGCGAACAGGTCGTATTTATCCATTAATTTGCCAATCGTGGTGCTCTCTCCCCCGGGTATCACCAGCCCATCCAAGTTGTCTAAATCTGCTGGTTTGCGAACCTGCGTTATTTCACAGCCCAATTGTTCCAGCATCCGACCGTGCTCCCGAAAAGCGCCCTGCATCGCCAAGACCCCGATACAAATCGGTTTATCTGCTGTTGCCATCTTTCAAAGCCTGACTTTCTGGTTTCTTATTTAATCATCCGTTTGCTTATCATATAATCAGGATTCGATAATCGTGACTCCTGAATCTGTGAATTTTGTTATTGATAGGTTCAAGTAGTAATATAATGGATTATTTGTATTAACCTGGTGCAGGAGCATCGTGACCAAGGTGTCAGACGCTATTGGTCCGAAGTGGTCTACCTTTAGTCTCAGGGTAAACTGCCCGATTCAGACTTAGATGCGACTACTTTAATAAAGGTGTCAGATGCAAGTTGTTTACCAGCCGCGTTCCTGCATCCGGTCCGCCGGGCCTAATGTGCTGATTTCCAGGCCGGGCATAGCCTCACCTAAATCCCGGGAGACTTCCGCTAAGATCTGCGGATCGTTGTAATGGGTAGTAGCCGCCACAATCGCCTTGGCCCGAGCCGCCGGGTCTTTAGATTTAAAGATGCCGGAACCCACAAAAACACCATCCGCGCCAAGCATCATCATTAAGGCGGCATCCGCAGGGGTGGCTACGCCTCCGGCTGCGAAATTGACTACCGGCAGCTTGCCGAGTTTATGAACCTCTTTGACGAGTTCATATGGCGCGGAAAGTTCTTTTGCATAAGCCATTAACTCTTCTGGTCGCAGAGATACTATCTGGCGCAGTTGAGCGTTCACCTTACGGATATGGCGCACGGCTTCCACGATATTTCCGGCTCCCGCCTCTCCTTTGGTCCGCACCATCGCAGCGCCTTCCCCAATACGGCGAAGCGCTTCGCCAACGTCCCGACACCCGCAGACAAAATGAACAGTAAACTCCGCTTTCAAAAGGTGGTTCTCTTCATCCGCCGGAGTAAGCACTTCACTTTCGTCAATACAATCAACACCAAGTGCTTGCAGCACACGGGCTTCCGCAATGTGTCCGATACGAGCTTTTGCCATTACAGGGATGCTTACGGCGTTCATGACTTCTTCAATAATACCCGGATCGGCCATGCGAGCCACGCCACCGGCTGCACGAATATCAGAAGGTACTCGTTCCAGCGCCATAACTGCTATCGCTCCGGCATTTTCAGCTATCTTTGCTTGCTCGGCGTTCACCACATCCATAATGACTCCGCCTTTTTGCATTTGAGCCATGCCACGTTTGATACATTCCGTTCCGATTTTTTTCTGCATGATCTTCTCCTTTTTAAGGAAGATACTCCTTGAGCCAAATAGCAAAACATCCAATTGGACTATAAAAAAACCATCCAATTTGACTATTCTTTAAGATCGTTTTATTACTTGGAAATAAGATAAGTTTACTCATCCAATTTTTTTAAAATAACAATCCAATTCATTAATAATGGGAAACATCATGTGGCTGCTCAATCCCACAAGCCGGTTGCCGATATACAAACAACTTATGCAACTTATTGAAAAAAATATGGAGTCCGGCTGGTTGGCTCCTGGAGAACGCCTGCCATCTGAAAGACGGTTGGCAACGCTTTTGGGGATCAATCGCTCAACGGTGATTCACGCTCTGGATGAGCTGGTGGAGCGTGGCATACTCATGAGAAAGCGCGGAAGCGGCACATATGTGAACAGCGAAAAGTGGGGAGTACAAAACTACGCCCTTCTTAACTGGCAAGGCCCTTCTCTTGTGCTGCCTGGAAAACATGAAGGCCTTCTTTCCCGCGAAGCCGCTATAGTACGCGACGAAAAAGAGAAAGCGGGGGAGGACTTCCATAATTTATCCGGTGATAGCTTGCCGCTTGATCTTTTGCCCGATCTGAAAATTCCGCAACTGTCATGGGAAGGGATGGTTGCTGCTGAAAAATCTGATGAAGCCTCCAGGTTGGGACTTTTATCTTTCAGGCACGCTGTTCAGCGTTTTTTGCGTGAGGCGCGCGGCCTTTCTGTTCCGCTGGAAGAAATTCTTATTACATCCGGCTCTCGGCAGTCTCTTTTCCTTATTACACAGTGTTTACTCAGGCCAGGGGATGCCGTTGGGGTAGAGGCTCCATCATATTTTTACTCTCTCCCCATATTTCAAGCGGCAGGCCTGCGTCTATTTGCCCTGCCTATGGATAGTGGAGGA
>CAYXHK010000106.1:1703-7915 GCA_964464665.1 uncultured Syntrophomonadaceae bacterium | reverse complement strand
GAAAGAACCGATCTATAACATCCTGGAATTATATACCGACCGGATACCAGGATCGTTTATCGAAGAAAAAGACTTTTCCCTGGCTTGGCACTATCGGCAATGTGACCCGGATATGATCGCTGTAAAATTAAGTGAAGTGAGGGAAACCCTTCGATCCACGATTCATGCTGAAACCCTTGGGCTCCAGGACGGGAATAAAGTATTGGAAGTCAGAGATACCAGGGTTAATAAAGGATTTGCCGCTTTATCCTTTATCCAGAATCAGGATTTTGACTATATTTTCGCCGCCGGAGATGATTATACCGATGAAGATTTATTCTCCGCCCTTCCGTCGGATGCCATCACGGTGAAAATAGGCTTTGACAATACCAGTGCCGCTTATTTCCTGAAGTCCTGGCAGTCAATGCGCATGATTCTTAAAAGATTTGCCTATTTAAGTAATAATTCTTAAGTATTCTTTCAAATAAAAGTAATGAAGGGTGATGATTGTGTCCGAGTTAGCATCGGTTTATGAAATCAAGGATATAAAGCTGGATAGATATAATATTTCCTTAAATGAAACCCTCTTCCATAATGCCAACGGCTATATCGGCATTCGCTACGACTTTGAAGAAGGGTATCCGGAAGGATTCAGTTTTGTTCCCAGCCAGTATATCAATGGTTTTTATGATTTCACCCCGGCGGTGCAGCCGGAAAAGCTTTATGGCCTGGTCAACGAAAAACAGACCATGCTGAACATAGCTAATACCCAGACCATCAAGCTATTTATCGACAATGAGCCCTTCAGCATGTTCAGCGGTACTGTCCTTAGGAGCAGGCTTAGCCTGGACATGAATAAAGGGATAACCGTCCGGAATGTGGTCTGGCGTTCTCCGCAGGGTAAAGAATTGGAATTAACCGTTACCCGGATGGCTTCGTTTCATCAGCTTTCTTTGTTTACCATTCAATATGAAGTAGTGCCGCTCAACTTTTCCGGTCAGGTTACGATCAAGTCCGGTCACAACGGAGAGGTTGTAAACTATGTGGACCCGGAAGACCCCCGGATGGCTTGTGAGCCCTTTGAATACTTAACCCCGGTACTCTCTGAAATCAAGGAGGGGGTTTCCTATATTACCTCTGTTACGGCCCGATCCGGTCTGGAAGTCTGCACTGCCGTAAAGAACGTTTTGCATCAAAGGCACCGGCAGGAATTTATCGTTGATGGCAACCAAACCATTTGCCAATTTATAGCAAAGGCCACTCAGGGGAAAAAGATTAAACTGGTCAAATATACCGTTTTCAGTGACTCGATACGACACGCCAATGCTCGAAAGCAGGCCGAGCTTGAAATGACCCAGGCGCTTGACCTTGGCTTACCCGCTTTATATAGAAAACAAAAACAATACCTGTCCGCTTATTGGAATAATTGCCGGGTTGAAATTGAAGGAGATCCCGAATTGAACCAGGCCATCCACTACAGCCTCTATCAATTAATTCAAGCCGTCGGCAAAGATCCCTACTGCTGTGTCGCGCCAAAAGGATTAAGCGGCGACGGCTATGAGGGACAATACTTCTGGGACTCTGAAATGTATATCCAACCTTTTTTAACCGTTACGAACCCAGAGCTAACCAAAAACCTCCTTGAATACCGTTATGCAACTCTGGACCTGGCCAGAGATAACGCTCGAATTTTGGGACACAATCAGGGGGCGCTTTATCCCTGGCGAACCATTATGGGCCGGGAATGTTCCGGCTACTTCCCGTCCGGTTCCGCCCAGTACCATATCAACGGGGATATTGCTTATGCCGTAGTTGCCTATTATTTGGCGACAAAAGACCTGGATTTTATGCTGAAAAAAGGCGCGGAGATTCTTTGGGAAACAGCCCGCTTATGGCTGGAAACCGGGAGTTTTTATCAGGGGAAATTTCGGATTAATAATGTGACTGGTCCGGACGAATATACCTGTCTTACGAATAATAACTACTATACCAACATTGTGGCTCAATACAACCTGCGCTGGGCCGTGAAGATTTATCAACTGCTGAAAACATCCGCCGGTTTTGACGGTTTAACCAAAAAACTTGGTTTAAAGGAAACAGAGATTGTTGAATTTCAGAAAGCGGCTGAAGATATGTATCTGTCTTATGATGAGGATCTAAAAATCAATCCCCAGGACGACTCTTTTCTAAAGAAAAGAAAATTGGACCTTGCCGCGATTCCCAATAATAAATTCCCTCTGCTGCTCCATTACCATCCGCTGCATTTATACCGTCACCAAGTATGTAAACAAGCGGATACGGTGATGGCCCATTTTATTGTGGAAGAAGCTCAGTCTTTTGAAACCATGTTCAATTCTTACCAGTATTACGAAGAAATAACGACCCATGATTCTTCGCTTTCTTTCTGTATATTCAGCCTCATGGCCGCCAGACTGGGAATGATAGACAAGGCCTTCGCCTATTATGAACTTACCGCCAAACTGGACCTGACGGACAGACATGGCAATACCGACGACGGTATTCACGTCGCCAACATGGGCGGTAATTACCTGGCCATTGTCTACGGGTTCGGCGGTTTCCGTCTCAAAGAAACGGGTATATTTATTGCGCCGGTCCTGCCTAGCCAATGGACCGGCTACAGCTTTAAAATATTATTTGAGGGCAGCCGAATTCTGATCCGAGTCGGGAAAGACCAATGTACTATCAGCTTGGAAAGCGGCCGCGCCAAAAAAATAACCGTCTACGGCAAAGAATATGTATTAAAAGATAAACTGCACATCGACCGACCACCGCTCGACCGTAGCCAAGAATTGGAGGGAGAAGCTGCTAGTGAAATATAAAGCCGTTATTTTTGACTTGGACGGGGTCATTTGCAGTACGGACCAGAGCCACTATCTGGCCTGGAGAGAAATTGCCGAAGAGATAGGGATTAGTTTTGATACTGCTGTCAACAACCGGCTTCGAGGGATCGGACGGATGGATAGTCTGGAAATTCTGCTGGGATCCCGAAGTGGAGAATTTACTGAAGAAGCCAAAATAGAATTAGCGGAACAAAAAAATGCGCTTTACCGTAATTCGCTGAAAAACATGTCCCCCAGTGATTTAAGTCCGGAAGTAAAAGCCACCATGGATCAAATCCGGGCCAAAGGCCTTAAAATGGCCATCGGTTCTTCCAGCAAGAATGCCAAAATGATTCTACAGCAGATCGGCCTGGAAAATTATTTTGACGCCATCTCGGACGGTACAAACATCGCCCACTCCAAACCGGACCCGGAAGTATTTCTAAAAGCGAGCGAATATTTGAGGATCGAACCACGATATTGTTTGGTGGTCGAAGACGCCAAAGCCGGCGTGGAGGCCGCTTTAGCCGCCAACATGGATTGTGCGGCTATCGGTGATGCGGCCAATTACGAACTGGCGACCTATCGTTTGAACCACATAACGGACCTGTTGCTGTACGTCTAAATCGTAATCTAAGAGTAAATATTGTCCTGCCAAGCCAGTTTGCATTACTTGCTCCCATCCCTTATTCTCTGGCGGAAACAAGGGGAGTTGGCATTCTTTTGCTTCCTTTCCTCCAACACCCGACCATCCTACGGTCAATAGAATAGCTTTGTGTATTCGGTCTGGGTGCCAGCAATATGGTAAATATAAATCGTGTCCTTAATCTTACGGTAAATCGCTACATGTTTTTTACAAATAACCATACGATAACTTTGTTCATTCAGCCAGGCATCTGGTGTCATAGAACCCAAATCCGGGAAATCTTCCAGCCGTTCTATAGTATTCAAGATATGGTCACTGACCTTAATTGCTGTGTGCAAATCAAACTGTATCAGATAATAATCCTCAATCTTTTTTAAATCCTCCCAAGCAGAAGGCAGAATTTCAATCTTACACTTCATCTGTCCGCTCCCTTAACCTTCTTTTTGCTTCTGAAACACTGATGGTTTCCGCGCCGCTGATTCGTTCCTGCTCTGCCTGCAGAACTTTTGCCCGAAGCTGTAAGATCTGTTCCCTTTTTTCAAAGGCATCAATGCTCATGACAACCAAATCGCCCTCACCATTTTTTGTAATATATATAGGTTCTTTTGTTTCCTTTGCCAGATTTGATATCGCAGAGTAATCATTTCGCAATGCTGCTGATGGTTTTATTATCACAGTTTCACGCCCTTTATGTAATTCTATTGATATAATTTTATCTATATTTTTATATAAAGTAAAGCAGTATCTGCCAATGCCCAAAATACCAAAGACTGGGTCGGTAGTGCTGCAGGATCTGCGACAACATTTCCCGGGACGGGTCGATTTCCGCACATTTTTGCTTCTTGAAATCTTCTATTGGAAATTCTACTGGCCCGGTATGAGAGATCACGATATCAATCCGGCCCTCCGGCAACAACTGCAAATCATTGGTACAAATGATTTCCTCCGGGAACCAGTCCCAGCCCTCAAAAAAACCGCTGCAAGATATCACCTCCCGCAACGGATCGGATTAGCCAACAATCGCTCCTGGATAATATTTATGGATTAGCCAACAATAGCCCTAAAAGACATTGCCAAAAGATTACTACACAATAGTCCTCAAAGAGCCTACCCGTGGGGTATTTAACGCTATCACTTGACAATAATGTTCTTCACGGTCCTGGTTTTTTCCGTGCCATTGTCGTCGTGGAGAGTCAGTACATAACGATAGGTTCCTTTAGGGGAATTCGCAGGCAGATATACGGTCGCAGTCGATCCGAAGGAGGTGCTGACCGGCTTGGCTATCTCCCCTTCCACATCTATATAGATAGTGGTGGTGGCATATTTTTTCTGCAGGGTTGACTTGATGGTATCAGAACCCATAGTTTGAATTGTAAACACTACCGGTATGGAAGATGAAGTCTGGTTAAACACTCGGTCTTGCGCACCAGCCCTGATCGCATAGATAATGGGTGCGGTAAGGGTAAGGGTTGACGAACCTTCCCCCAGGACATAACCGCTGCGGGGCTTTAAACTGTCCAGGCTGGAATAAACCTTAACCTTTAAGGTGTATTGCCCGGCAGCAAGAGGAATGTCACATTCTGACATATCGAGTAAAACCGCAACCGGAGCACCCGATCCAACCGGCAACAAAGCATACGGTGCATCCGAAGAAATACTATACCCATTGAGTTTAGCACCTATCGGCCAAGGTTTTATTACTGTGCCGCCGGCGACTTCCTGCTCCAGCCAGAATTCATAGGCGAATACTTTTGCGTCGGTTTTATAGTCATAACCATCAGCCGGGGTTAAACTAAAACCAACTGTAAACATATTCGGTGCCCCGCTGACCGTCAGACTGCAGATATTATTATCCGTCACTGTAACCACCGGCAGGGTGTCGAAAGTGTTCCCATTGGGGTCGCTTAGTGCAATACTATACGAGCCGGCTAATAATTGGTTGCTCACTGCGGTTTTCGAAAAATCAATGATGAACAGGTACTCCATAACGTCATTTTGCGCTGCCGATGCCGGATTATATGAGTCGTCAAGGCTTCCCATTGTAATGAAATCTTCCAGGGTGACCGCGGTAACTGTTGCTGCTGGGTCAGTCAAATTCCAATAATAATAGCCCCCCCCTGCCAGCATAATAATAGAGGTGCCGTTTGGAAACTGCACGGCCGTGGTGCCGCTTTTCAGTTTAAGGGTTTGTTTATGCAGCGCACAGCTTTGATCATATTTTAGGTTGAAGGCCACAGTAAAAACACTTTCCGCGGTTACCACTGCCGCGGTACTGGTTTCTAACTCCGCAACGGTATAGTATTTGCCTTCTTTAATCAATGAATCCTGAATTGTAAAGACGGGATCGGAACTAGATCCGGAACCATCGCCCGGCTTTGGAATCCCATCATCATCCAAATCTTGATTCCAGACATTGTCTCCGGCATCATTATTACTATTCAACAGTTCACATATCTCTTCCCAGGTCAGATCTCCCACCGGAACGGCGCCATCATCGTCGAGGATATTATTGCCGTTCGAACCACCCGGCGCGCCCGGGTAATTATCATAGTAGTAGTTATTCCAAACGTTATCCGGGTGAACCGTATTGCCGACCACACTGCCCACCGGTGTGTTGCCGCTCACCTCACCAGCATTCAGATTGTGATGCACCTCTGTGTCATTATTGGCATAACCGACGATACCGCCAATGTTTCCCGGTCCGGCACCGGAAACATCCCCGGCGTTATAGCTGTTGCTTACCGTAC
>CAYXHK010000106.1:0-1603 GCA_964464665.1 uncultured Syntrophomonadaceae bacterium | reverse complement strand
GCCACGCCGCCTATATAGCCATATCCCCCCGTAGGGGTCACGTTTCCCGAAACAGTACAATTGGTGACAAGACTGGCCGTACCAGCGGCGTAGCCCACTATGCCGCCCATGTTGCCGTTTGATCCGGACACGGTAACGACTGCGGTACACCCATTGATTAAGCCTTCCGCTTGGCCGGCAATCCCGCCGAGCTGCCCTCCACCCGTACCGGAAATAGTGCCGGTAAAAACGCAGTCTTCGATTACACTGTTAACCCCTTTGGCGTAACCGGCGATACCCCCGACTTTTTCATATCCAGAAACGGTATTGCTGGCCTCACATTCCAGGACTTTCCCCTCAGTATATCCGACTATTCCCCCTATATAGCGTTTTCCATTTACATTACTTGAAACTGTACAATTGCTTATGTCACTGCCTGGTCCGGCATAACCAGCGATGCCTCCGGCATATTCAGTAGCACCACCACCATTAACGGTGCTTTGGGCCTCACATTCCAGGACTTTTCCCTTGGTATATCCAACGATTCCCCCTATATAGTGTGTTCCCTCTACATTGCTTAAAACCGTGCAATTGCTGATGATACTGTCCGGTCCTGCATAACCAGCAATGCCCCCATGATAACTTTTCCAAGAAACAGTTACCGGACAGCTGACCTCACACCCGCTAATTAGCCCGTTGGTATAGCCGGCCACAACACCGCTCCGGTTATCCGCAGCCATTTGGCCCGATATTTTTAAATTCTTGATTACGCTGCCGGTGTCGGCATAGCCAAACAGCCCCTGATTATCCGCATTAACCACTACTTTACGCAAACCGATTATTTCAAATCCATTACCGTCGAATGTCCCCAGAAAAGGTTTACCGGCACTACCAATACTAGGAAATGCCCTTGGCGAGCCGGAGACAAAGGTGCCGTCGGCATTCATCCGGTTTAAAAGGATGTCCTGGGTCAGCCGGATATACTGGCCGGCATAGGTGTTGTTGCCGCTGGACTTGTTTACCTGGCCGGCAAAATAAGCCAACTGTTCTCCAGTGCTAATCAGATAGGGGTCAGTCTCGGTCCCAGTCCCTCCGGCAAAACCGGTGGCCGCATTGCCATTCCATTCATCACTCACCCCATAGACCGAGGCCGCGCCCAGCAGGAATAAGGATATAAGCACCGTAAAAAAAATAGTCCTTAATAAACCGGGTATTAAGGGCATTTTTAATCTATTATGTTGGTTATGCTTAACGTTATGCGCTTGCTTCATGCTGATTCTCCTTATGAACCGGTCACTGTCACTCCTGCATAATCAATTTCGGCCTGGTCTTTGAAAAAAACTATTTCATAAACAGCGGCAGTATTCAGGAGGGTAGTCAGAGTCCTGTTGGTTAAATCAATGGTCTCTCCTTCAATTGCGGCTATGACGACCGGATTAGTCATGTCCGGAGCAGCACCCGCTGGCCAGGAAACGGATACATTTTTAGCAAGTTCCGTACTTTGCGCCATGGTTATCGTAAGGGTGGCAACCGGGGAACCGGCGTTTTCCTCCATCTGATAGGAAATGGCCGGGGTAATGATAAATGTCCCCTGAAGCGTTTTGCTGTAGGGCGAAGTAGCAGT
>CAYXHK010000105.1:363-7925 GCA_964464665.1 uncultured Syntrophomonadaceae bacterium | reverse complement strand
TATTTTTACAATGTATTATGTAATAT
The DNA here is from genome assembly GCA_964464665.1 of uncultured Syntrophomonadaceae bacterium. Taxonomy (GTDB): domain Bacteria; phylum Bacillota; class Ch66; order Ch66; family Ch109; genus CAYXHK01. The sequence goes on along the minus strand of CAYXHK010000105.1, from coordinate 7,899 downwards.
TATCTTTTGAAACCCCATCCAGAAGAATATCGGCAATAAACGAATGGAAACCCAGGCTCTGTTGATGCAGAACGAAACATAAAAGATTGCCATGTTTCAGTTTGAAACGGCCCGTTTAGTTGGGAAGAAATTGACGAAACTCACGTCAAGGCGGTTATAACTTACTACGGAATATCAGCAAGCGGAATCTTTACCTTTAACGATGACGGTGCGATGATCAGTTTTACCATGTTTTGGGTGAAGTGGAGTTTGACGAGTTAGAAACTACCGGGGCAAATGGAGGGAATTAGAAGTATATGTCGAAGCACTTTAAAGAGATAGCTGCCATCTGCGGGAAAGGAGGATTCTTCTTAAATGAAAAAAATATTTATTTCCATGTTGGTCTTGGCCTTTATTGTGTCAGGTTGTTCTGATCAAAGGACACAAAACGGAAACTCCAGCCAAGTTGACCCGGTTAGTGAGAGTCCTGATTCAAGATTTCAGTATTACCAACCTTTGATATTGGATGATGTTAAGCTAGCTTTTCAACAGGCCGGTCTGACGCTCATTGATGATAACGCTATCAAGCCCGCTGACTATATGATCAATACTGTTGCCCCGGCAGTTTTCTCGATCAACGACAGTAACCAAACTATCTATGTCTACATTTTTGATGATATTTCCGATCGCAAACAAGTTGTCTGGGTAGGCGAAAATCCGTCTACAAGTTTACCGCCAACCTTTGAGGCGGTTCCTGACGGGTATCTGACCAATTCCTATACTGCACGGAATGTTTTAATCGTCGATCTGCTGGACTTAAGTGCGACGAAGAATATTCCATCATATGAGAGACAGGTTCAAAAAAGTATAGAAAGCATCGTGGACTCATTAAATAACAGTCAGCAGATTGTTTTTATGGCTCAAGGCCAAAACTGGGATGCACAGTATTTAGTTAAATACTACCAACATTGGTTTAAAGATTCTGCTGGGGTCACCCACGCGGATCAGTATAGTGTAGGTAGATGGTCAGTAAAGTACATCGGATCTAATCCGGAATCCATCCAGACGATAAAGTACTCATATAAAACCCCAACCAGGAATGGCAGCGGAGACGGTATATTTCAAAAGGATGGAGATCATTATTATCTGATAGACGGTCAGGACGGAAGCAACAGTTACCCTATCGATAATGGCGTTTATACGCTTACGATTACTTGGGACGGACAGGAAGAAACCCTTGACCTAAAAAACAAAAATAATTGATTGTGCATTTGGTTAGCTATGCTTCAGCCCCATGGCCATGTGGTTCTGGCAGGCCGGTTGAGGAAAGGCTGATCATCGCAATAGAGACGGTCGCTTTCAAAAGGTATCCTATATTTAGTTTTGTTTTTAGATGTTCAGACGGTAATTTTTAAAGAAGCATTTCGAAAGAGATGCTTTTTCTATGCCCCTTTTTAGGAGGCTGAGACTGCAAAATTCCGTTTCGGGCAAGCCAGGGACCGGTTGTCCCTGTCCCTGCTCTTGTTCTGGTATTGATTAAAGAGTAAAATGATTTAAAAATTAAGTAATGGATGGAGATTGAGGTTGAATGAAAATAGAGGCCGACATGAAGCGTATGATCGTGTTGTTTGCCACCATATTTATAGTAGGGGTCGGTTTTAGCATTATCATGCCGGTGCTGCCCTACTATGCCGAGTCAATGGGAGCCAACGCCTTTCAGCTGGGGATATTGATTACCGTATATGCGGTCTGCCAGTTTATCTTTGCCCCGATTTGGGGAGCGTATTCTGACCGGGTGGGAAGAAGGCCGGTGCTATTGCTTGGCATCCTGGGCTATGCCATTACTTTTATCCTGTTTGGCTTTGCCACCAAACTATGGATGCTTTACGTGTTTCGTATTGCCGGAGGAATCATGGCCTGTGCAACAATGCCGACCGCTATGGCCTATGTAGGAGATTCCACCAGTGTGGAAAAACGTGGCTCAGCCATGGGAATGATTGGTGCGGCCATGGGTATGGGCATGGTTTTTGGGCCAGCTATTGGCGGGATACTATCTGGCATATCGTTGGCCTTTCCTTTTGTTTTTGCCGGTCTGCTGGCCCTGGCAAATGCGGTTTCCGTATATATCCTACTGCCCGAATCCTTACCCAGTGAAAAACGGGTAATTCGTAAAGTTGAACGAGCTTCTTTGTTAGCCGGGCTAAAGACGCCTCTGGCAATCCTGTTCCTGTGTATTTGTCTGGGCAGCATCGGAGAGTCTATCCATCATGGAACCTTTGCGCTTTTTGCCGAGAGTAAATTATCTTTTACCGCGCGTGACATTGGCTGGGCATTCACTGCAGCCGGAATTGTCATGGCCTTGATACAGGGGATGTTGGTAGGCCGGCTAATCAATCGTTTTGGCGAAGAAAAAACCGCCGCTACCGGGATTATATTGATGGGCACCAGCTTTGTACTGTTTTTATATATGTACAATATCCCTTCCTCAATCGTTTTTATGGCGGTCTTCTCCGCCGGGGTCGGTCTGATGCGTCCTTCCATTTCCGCTGCGGTCTCCAAGCGGACTGTTACCGGTCAGGGTTCTGCCATGGGTATTTTAAACGGGTATGACAGCCTGGGACGGGCGATCGGCCCGATGTTAGGTGGGTTTATGCTGGATCGGGGTCTTAACATGGGTTATTATACTGCCATAACGATATCCCTGCTGGCTTTGTTAACGCTGGTGATTGGTAATCGAGCCGATAGACGGAAAAGGGTTAAAATGTCCCCGAATGACAGATGATTTAGGCAACTCCGTCACCGGGACCACTAGGACCGCCTATGCCAATATGTTTTATTCCGGCTGAACGGCCAATGCGGGCTCAATCCTAATTCTGCGTGAAAGCATAAAGTTGAGGAACGCGATAACGGCAGCGCCCATAAATACTGCTTGATAGCCAAAAGCCGACCACAAAAGCCCGCCAAAAACGGGGATCACCATTGAAGCAATATGCTGCAGGCTTACGCCCGTCGATAGGGTTGGGGTCACGTCAGATATATCAACGGCAATCTTTCGCAGATAAGTTGACCGCGCCATTTCGACCGCAGCCATGGAATTGTCGATGACATAGCAGCCAGCGATGACCACCGCAGCGATACCAAAGGAAAAGATGTCGGCAGAGAACGCATATCCGAGACAGATGACGAACAACAAAGCGGCCTCTAAGGTCAGAACGAATCGTTCGCCCCGGACGTCTATCAGCCGGCCAATTATCTTTCGGGTACCGATGCTTACAATAGCGACAATCAAACCCAGAAGGGCAAACATCTGAGGTTGTACGTTGAATATCTTGATTAGCACCCATGGCGCGAACGTTAGAAAAATTTGCGCCCTCGCTCCGCTGATTACGGCCAGGACGTAATAGAGGGTATAGCGCCGACGAAAAACAAATCTGGCTTTTCTGGTTTCTGGTTCGTCCTTCTTTATCAGTCCCACGGCCAAAGCGGCAAACACATAGAAAACAGCGCCTATGGTAAAAGCCAGCTGGTAGGTCATATGCAGGAAGTGAAAGCCCAGGAAGACAAAAACATAGGCGATAATACTGCCGAAAAGGCCAAATGCGCTGATTGTTGCGAGTCTGGCGCCGAAAGACTCCCGCTTGGAAAGGGACATGCCGATGGATGGCGTGACGGGCATGAGCATGTGGGTGCCGAGGCTGTACATCATCATCCAGATAATCATAACCGCGAAGGTCGGGGATAAAAGGCCCAGCCCCAGCATCCCCAGCCCAGCTGCGGCCATGCCAAGCATGGCAATCCGCACATCGCCGGCAAAGCTTAAAGCCGCTAGAACCAGCATGATAAAGAAGCCCGGCGCTTCCCGCGGCACTTCCAGGAAACCCCGGACACTCTCGGACAGCATGAATATGTCGTTTAAATAATTGTTGAATATCGATACATTAATGCCGGCACCGATACCGGCAAACAAGGCTGCCAGCAAAAACAGGTTAAAGTCGCGGTCGCCATCAGTATATTTTCCTTCCATATAAAAAAGCCGAACCTTTCAGAACCGTCTGATGTATTTTTTAAATGCTAAGATCCGCATTGTTCACTTGTCCTTTCCATATCGGACTTCATTAACTAAGTCCTGCACATCATCCTCATTTCGTACACCGATTTCCTCTGCAACACCTGCAAATGCTTGCTGTGCTTTATAGATTGCCTGTGCCGATGCATTATTGACTACAATTTCACCATTTGTTTTCTGAATAAACAAAATTTTATCACCTGATTTCAGACCAAGAAGACGGCGTATTTCAGCTGGAACTGTAATTTGCCCATTGGCAGAGATTTTAGCTAAATTCATAAATGTCATCCCTCCTTGAGATCTAAAGTATTCTTTAGGTCTATTATATTCAGTATAAGAAAAAAAACAACTCTTTGATTTCGACAGATATGATAATGGCTATAGATTCTGGAATTGGATGGCACCAGTTTGCCAGTCTATGTTATAATTCATCCATACTATATAAGATTGGAGTTGGAAGGATGCGCTAGTTTTCCTGCTTTAGATATATGGCACAATAGGACTGATGAATCGGCACGCATAATTAATGCAGGCTCGTTTCATGTTTGTTGTGTCTGCGCAGGAAAGATGATGCATCTGAAAACTCATGGCTTAACGTTTACTATCATGAATATATGAACATGATGCTCAATGTTGTGCGGTTATGAGATGGAGGAATCGGCTTTCCTGCATCTTTTATTTTTTTCTGCGCAGGAGGAATGCACTATGTCACTGATCAATGTCACCAATCTTTTCTTTAGCTATGATGGCGGATTTGAAAATATCTTTGAAAATGTCAGTTTTCAGATCGATACTGATTGGAAGCTGGGTTTTACCGGAAGGAATGGCCGCGGGAAAACTACTTTTCTGAATCTTTTAATGGGGAGATTCGATTATAGCGGCAGTATATCAGCCAGCGTGTCTTTTGAATATTTTCCATACGAAGTGAAGGATGAGCGGATGGATACGGCCGAGGTCATTGAACCAATTATTGACGGCTGTCAGGATTGGCGGCTTATCCGGGAGCTTAATCTTCTGGAAGTGTCAAGCAATGTACTGGACCGTCCGTTTTATACGCTTTCTAACGGCGAGCAGACCAAGGTGCTGCTGGCGGCCCTGTTCCTGAAGGAAAATGGGTTTTTGCTTATCGATGAGCCTACCAACCATCTGGATATGAACGGTCGAAGGATTGTAAGCGAATATCTGCGCGGCAAGCGCGGATTCATACTGGTTTCTCACGACCGGGCATTTCTGGACAACTGCATAGATCACATCCTATCGATCAATCGGACCAACATTGAGATTCAAAAGGGAAATTTCTCATCCTGGTGGCACAATAAGCAGTTCCAGGATAGTCTGGAAATCGCCCGGAATGAAGCTTTAAAAAAGGACGTTAAAAGGCTGGAGACTTCCGCCCAGCGTGTTTCTGGCTGGTCTGACCGGGTGGAAAAAACCAAAGGCGGGCGAATCTCCGGAGTCAAGGTGGACAAAGGTTACATTGGACATAAATCCGCCAAAATGATGAAGCGCTCCAAGACAATCGAAAGCAGAATGCAGGATGCCATCGAGGAAAAGTCAGCGCTGCTTAAAAATATTGAAACAGCCCAATCCTTAAAGATTCAACCCTTGAAATATCATGCCGATAAATTGGTATGGCTCGAAGATATCAGCATCATATACAGTGAACGGAAAATATGTGAAGGGGTCAGTTTCAATATTGAATCAGGGGACCGGATTGCTTTGTGCGGGAAAAACGGTTCCGGCAAATCGAGCATCGTTAAGCTTATCCTGGGTGAATCCATTCCATATCAAGGCGTAATAAGAAAAGGAAGCAGACTGAAAATCTCTTATATCAGTCAGGACACCTCTGGTCTGGCAGGTAACCTGACTGATTACGCCAGTAACTATGGCATTGATCAGACCCTGTTTAAAACCATACTCCGCAAACTCGATTTTTCAAGGGGTATGTTTGACATGAATATCAAGGATTTCAGCGATGGGCAGAAGAAAAAGGTCATGATTGCTCGAAGTCTTTGCGAATTAGCCCATCTGTACATTTGGGATGAGCCGCTCAACTACATTGACGTCATATCCAGAATGCAGATCGAGGATCTACTAAGTTTCTATGAGCCGACCCTCCTGTTTATTGAACATGACCGGGCTTTTTGCGATAACATTGCCACAAAAACAATACTGTTATAAGATTTGACCCAGGCTGCAAATGCGCTGTACACATTCGATTTATCTTGAACCTCCCACGACTAAAGTCACGAGTGTGCGGCGGGCGGTTATCAATACGGATCTGGCGGCATTCGGCGTGTGAGAAGAATTGGTAAATATACCATAAAAGCTTTATAATAGTAAACGATTTATGATAATACAGTGAATTTTCTTAAGAAATGAACGAAAGAAGGCGGCGGAATATGGAGACTAATTCTACCCGGGCGGAGGCCTGGAAACTGTTAAACGAGTACAATAAAAGCGAAGCACTGATCAGGCATGCCCTGACCGTTGAGGGGGTAATGCGGCATTTTGCCGGGATATATCAGCCAGATGCAGAGGAAAAATGGGGAGTCATTGGACTTTTACACGACATCGATTTTGAAATGTATCCCGATGAGCATTGTCGCAAAGCACGTGGGATTCTTTCAAAGGAGGGGTGGCCTGAGGAGTACATTCGGGCGGTGGAAAGCCATGGCTGGGGTTTTTGCAGCGAGGTCGAACCCCAGACTGATCTGGAAAAAGTGCTTTTCACCATTGATGAACTGACCGGTCTCGTAGCAGCCACGGCCCTGATGCGCCCCAGCAAAAGCATCCTGGACACGGGTCTTTCTTCGGTGAAAAAGAAGTGGAAGCAGAAAAGCTTCGCTGCCGGGGTCAACCGGGAAGTGATTGAACAGGGAGCAGCCAAGCTGGGTATGGATATGGACCGGGTGATGGAGGAAACTATTGCTGGGATGCAGAAAATCGCGGATGCCATCGGCCTGGCCGGCAACCCTCCGCAAGCTTGACAAATCTTGTCTTCTCATGTCCTGCCCGAAGTGGAAGCGATTTGTGATATTGTAGGGATTTTTGACCACGGTCATTTGGTGGCTATGGATACGATTGACCATCTGCGCAGTACAGCGAGTGATAGTTTGAATATTGAACTGTCGTTAGCGGAACCGGATCAAAAGGTGGTTGAAGCCCTGCGAAACATTCCGGGAATCAATTCTGTTGAAGCAAACGGGGACCGGATATATATAAATGCCGTTAAGGGTGCAGATTTGCGACCGCGCATCATTCGGGAAGCTATGGCTAGTGGAGGGCAGGCATTGTCCTTTGGGCTGCAGGAAAGCAGTTTGGAAGACATCTTGTTACGATTGGTCAAGAGCGAGGTCAGCGATTTGCCCGAACGACGACCTGGGCTGATCCCTTCGTTTTTCAGATTTACCACCCGAAAATAAAACTAAAAAATTCCCCTATTTGCGGCGGACGGTTCCGGTCAATAGCAGCAGCAAAATTAATCCAAT
>CAYXHK010000105.1:0-353 GCA_964464665.1 uncultured Syntrophomonadaceae bacterium | reverse complement strand
CAATACTTGGCAAAGAGAATACCGGTGACAGATTGGATTGGGAGACAGAAGGGAGAAGCTTATTTTTATGTTAGAAGAATATATGCAAGGGTTTGCCAGTGCCAGAGAAGTGAATCTGATGCGGATAAAAGAGGCCAAGGACAATGGCCGGAAAGTGGTCGGGGCGTACAGATATGGTCATGCGGCACCTGTCTGGATTATTTTTCACTGAAAGAAAAGCTTCAAGTTGGCGAGGTGACCAACATGTATAACGCAACTGAGGCTTTGCTTAACGCCAGCAAAACTATGGTGTTTTAGCCGTGCCAGGGGATTGTCTTCACGGACCAAGGAACTTGTGGGGAGGCTCGTTATAT
>CAYXHK010000104.1:0-7928 GCA_964464665.1 uncultured Syntrophomonadaceae bacterium | reverse complement strand
AAAACCGCCGCCTCGTGAAAGGATGACAATACCTAATGCTACGGCCGCTGCAGAGAATACCCCAATTATGGTATCGGTGGACGCCTTAATCGTATGCTTTACCAGGGAAATGGCGATGGCTAAAACAATCGAGAAAAGCACCATCGCCCATAGCGGGTCCGCCAGTCCGCAGAGCAGGCCAATGGCAATGCCGGTTAAGGCAGAATGCCCGATCGTGTCCGAGAAAAAGGCCATGCGATTATTTACGACCAGGGTACCGAGAATGCCAAATAGGGGGCTGACCAGCAAGATGGCTAAAAGAGCGTTTTTCATAAATAAATGCTGGGTCCAGGCAAACGGCAGCACGTAGTCGACTAAAGAATACCAGTTTTCCATAGCAAGAGCGTTCCTCCCCGGCAGTCTAGGCAAATAATTGTAGGCAACTGTAAATGATTTAAAGTGATTTTAAGCAATTGCAAGTAATTTAAAGCAAGCGGGCCAGATCATTATCCTCTTTTTGATACCTGGCTTAAACCCTGGTTTATCTTAAGTTTAACTTACGGTGGTTAAGCCGAAGCTTTTAGCTGCTCGGATAGGATTCCCCGGACAAGGGTGGCTTACTTATCGTCTCCATCTCTAGTTCCGGCAGAGGGATTCGGCCAAATGTCTGGACCACTCTTTGATCCGTGAAGACCTGCTGCGGGGAACCCGAGGCTAAAACCGTTTGGTTTAAAAAGACGATGCGATCAGCGTACTTGGAAACCAAGGTTAAGTCGTGGGAAACTAAAATAATCGATAAGTCGTATTGCTCCCGCAGACTGGAAACCAGGCAATAAAAAAGCTCAAGGCCGCGCTGGTCAACCCCGGAGACTGGTTCATCCAGCAGCAATAAATCCGGAATCGGTTCCAGGGCCAAGGCTAGTAAGACCCGCTGCAACTCTCCGCCGGATAAGTCACCCAACCGCCGGTCCAGGAGGTGTTCAGCCGTTGCCCGGGCCAAATTGCCCCGTACTTTTTCCTGGAGTTTATGGTTGGCCCTCCACCAGACCGGGGTCTTGGCGATGCTCGCCACAAACAGATCCAGAACGCTGGTCGGCGAACCGGCATCAAAGTCGAGCCGCTGCGGGACATAGCCGACTAGCGGGTGCCCGGTGCGGCAGTCTTTGGCATCCATAAACTTTAGTTCTCCCGAGTGGGGGATTTCGTTCAGGATGGCCTTTAAAAGCGTCGTCTTACCCGCGCCGTTTGGCCCGATCAGAGCAGTTAACTCCCCGCAGTGAATGTGCAGGTTGATGTCTTTTAAAATAACGGTCTTCCCCCGGTTTACCCCAAAGTGCTCCAGTTTGGTGCAGCACAGACCGCAGGCCAGGCTTTGAGGCTTGGTGCTTTTCAAAGTTCTAGGCATCAGTTTAGCGCCCCTTTTAATACAGTCAAGTTTTCCGCCATGATATTCAAATAGGCATCCGGATCGTCCGGACCGGTTACGACCGGGTCAAGGATGTATACCTCGGCCTCCGTTTCCCGGGCAATTACTTCCGCCGCCTTTGCCGGATACTGGGGTTCGGCAAAGAGGGCCGTAACTTTAGCGGCTCTTACGATTTCAATAGTTTTGGCTAATTCGGCAGCGCTTGGTTCTGCGCCCGGTTCCCGTTCGATAACCGCGACAATATTCAGGTCAAACTCCTCGGCAAAATACGGAAAGGCTTCGTGAAAAGTAACGATGTTGGGATTTTTAAGATTATCCAGGCTTTGGTGCATTTTAATCTTCAACTCTTCTAATTTTTCGGTGTAAGCGGCTGCATTCGCCTGGTAGCGGTCGCCATGCGCCGGATCAAGCTGCGCCAGTTCACGACCAATATTTTGCACCTGCTGCATTGCCCCGGTGATGCTCACCCAGACGTGCGGGTTTTCCACAGCGCCGTCTTCTTTGAGCAGCGTTATCCCGGCACTCGCTTCAATGGTTTTTAGGTCTGGTTGCTGAAGGATCACTTTATCTAAGAACGATTCCATTCCCGCTCCGTTTACCACAAAAATATCCGCTTTTTGGAGGCGGGTCAGGTCATCCGGGGTTAACTGGTAATCGTGCAGGCAGCCAGTGATGGGTTTGGTCAGATTAAAGACCTCCACCCCCGGGATATCCTTGGTCACATTAAGAGTCATTATGTAAATCGGGTAGAAGGATGTGACAATAGTAAGCGGTTTTTCCGCAGGGTTGGACGTGACCTGGGAAGCCTCAGGCAGGTTAGGCTTTTTACTGCAGCCGGCAAATAAAAGACTGAAGACTAACAAAAGAATCAGGGCGCTGAGGAGGTCTTTTGATTTCTTTGATTTCATGGATGCTGGCTCCTTAATCTTAATAGTTATCATTACTATTTTCATATTATCGTATACTTTGGCCGAAATTGCAATTCCTTTATAATATATAACCAGTTATAACTTGATTTAGTATGATCTTGCTCATTTAAGTTTTCTTATATTTATTATTTATCTTCTGCGAACCAGCTTGTGGGACAGATAAGCGTAAAGGAGGAGAGCCAAGGCCCCGCCGGCCAGGGCGCTGTATAGCTGAGGCAATTGAAAGGTTATAAGGACGAGCGGGGAGATGGGCGCTTTTAACCAACCCAGCTGGTAAAGATAATCAACCAGCGACTGGGAAACCCACCAAAGCAGACCGAACTTGGCGAAAGCCGCCACGACCGCTCCGAGGACAAGTGTTGCCAGCGGACGGAGTTTACAGCGAAATCGCTGGTTGGCGGCAACTAAGGGGAACCCGTTGTTATGAGGATTACTGCGAAAAAATTGAAAAAAAACCACGCTGAAAAGGGCATTGGCCAGCATAATAAACGGCACCAAAGGGCCCAGTACCGGAGGGAGGATTCCAACAATCCAGGCGATGCCGGGAGTCAGACAGCCGATAATGATTGCCTCCCCAGGACCAATTAACATGACCGCCAACAACAGGAGGGTATTAATGACCGGGCCGGTTATTGGCTGCGGAAAGCGCAGCAGCTGTACCGTCAGGGCCAACGCCAGGATGAGGGCGGTGCGGGTGATCTTTTGCGTTTTATCCATCGTTTTATCCATTGATTTAACGCTCCTAATAGTATTTAAAATCTAAGATTTATGAATCGTCTTTAAATGATTACTTTTATAAGCGGACTTTTAATGAATTACTTTGATGAATGACCCTTAATGAATGAAATTAATTGGATATCCGTAATATTAAGACCTTTAAATTTGGGATTAAGTTGTTTACCTTCGTTGCCAGCGGAAAGATGACCGTTAATAATAAGACCTTTAAATGACAAACCCGCCGTTTGGGCTGATTACCTGTCCGGTTATAAAATCCGATTCCGCTGAGGCCAAAAAGGCAATGGTGCCGGCAACATCTTTGGGCTGACCGATCTTTTGCAGCGGAGTTTCGTTTTTAAGTTCCGCCAGTTCATCCGGGGACAGGTGCTTTAGCATCTCAGTTTCGATGATGCCCGGGGCCACACAGTTCACCTGAATATTCGAGGGTCCCAGTTCTTTGGCCAGAGCCTTGGTCAACCCGATTACCCCCGCTTTGGCGGCGGAATAAGGCACTTCGCAGGAAGCCCCGACCATTCCCCAAATGGAGGATACATTGATGATCTTGCCGCTTTTTTTTCGGAGCATTACCGGCAAAACGCTTTGGCAGCAGTTAAAAACCCCTTTCAGGTTTACCGCCAAAACCGCATCCCACTCTTGCTCCGTAATCTCACCGAATAAGCCGGTTTGAGACAGGCCTGCGTTATTTACCAGCACATCAATATCCCCGAATCGCTCAAGGCCGTAGGCGACCAACTGTTCCACCTGGCTGCGCTTCGACACATCCGCTTTAAAGACTTCTGCCGTTCCCATTGTTAAATTCAGGTCGTGCCGCAGGGCCAGCGCGGCCTCCTCGGACTTAAGATAATTGATTAAGACATTCCAGCCTTTTTTTGCAAACAGCTCCGCCGTGGCCTTACCGATGCCCCGGGAAGCGCCGGTAATCAACACCGTTTTTTTAAGAAACATTTTTTCGCATCCTTTAAGCTTATTTAGTTTGGCTGTCAATTTACCAGGTTCTTTCATCCTCATTGATAATACCATCCCTCAGTTTGTCCAAGGTGACATTTTCTCAGAAATATTTCAGGGTGACATTAGACATTATCACAGAACAAACACAGGGTTCTTTAAGGAAAGCTTGCCTAGCCTGGTCTTTTTATTATAATCGCTTTGGTTTATTTATGAAAATCAGTTGCCTATAAAAATGAATTGCCATAATAAAAGGGGTTAAAAGTTTTTCATCACCCCATTTGAAGAAAAAGGCTTCTTTCGGGGAGAATAAGCCATAGAAGGCTCAATAAATAGTGAGCCCAGAAAATGGCCATAATACTATTTTAGAAGTCTGCATATTTTGGAAAGGAGCAGGAAGATGGGGTTTTATTCGCCGTTAGAAGTAGCGGGTAACGCTTGTGGAGCGGGACATAACAAACTTAAAATGTCTTTGGATCGGATAGTCTTATTGGGAATCCTGGCCGGCGCCTATATTGGCTTTGGGGCTAATTTGGCTACGGTAGTGGGCAGTGATGTGGGACAACTGGGCAACGGCACCGGCCAGCTGTTTTTTGGCGCCGTGTTTTCCGTAGGCCTGATGTTGGTGGTGATTGCCGGGGCGGAATTATTTACGGGCAATAATATGTTTCTTACTATCTGTGCCTTTGAGGGTAAGATTACCTGGGGGCAGGTTTTGTATCACTGGGCAGTGGTTTGGACCGCCAATTTTGCGGGCGCGTTATTATTAGTTTTTTTAATGTTCAAAGGCTTTTACTACGTCTTGCCGGATGGGAGCATGGCCAGCGGTTTCTTGGGCGGTGCGGTAATGAAGAAAGCCTTGGCGATTGCCTCGGCTAAATGCAGTCTTCCTTGGGACGCGGCTTTTTGCCGGGCTATTTTATGCAATTGGCTGGTCTGTTTGGCCGTATGGCTGGCCTTGGCGGCTCAGGATGTGATCGGGAAAATGTTTGCCTGTTTCTTCCCGATAATGGCCTTTGTAGCCAGTGGTTTTGAGCATAGTGTCGCCAATATGTTTTTTGTGCCGATGGGAATCTTTATTGCCGGCGGGGCTGACCCGCTCCTTAATTGGAGTAATTTTTTAGTCGGCAATTTAATCCCGGTAACCCTGGGAAACATCCTGGGTGGAGGTTTTTTTGTGGCCGGTTTTTATTGGTGGTCCTATCTGCGGGTTAAATAATAATTAAAATTATTTCCGTTTGAGTAAAAATTTTTCTCGCAAATAAATCTTGAGCGCGGTATAATAGACAGCGAGTGTGCAAAAGCTGGCGGTTTATTCCGCTCTTTCCGTACAAAAGACAAACCCAATGGCTCCCGGACCCACATGCAGTCCGATAACCGGGCCAATGGGCGCGACCGGTACCGCCAGGCCATACCGCTGGCTTAAATCTTGGGCCAGTTCACTGGCCCGTTCCGGAACATTGATATGATGCACCACAATCTCTTTTAGCCCCCGGGTTTGAGATTCTTGTTCTAAAAGGCGCAGCAGGCGCTCCGTTGCGGCCCGGGACCCCCGGACCTTTTCCCAGACTGCGACCGTACCCTGGTTAACGTATAAGATGGGTTTTATATTCAGCACCGAACCGATCAAGGCTGCTGCCCCGCCGATACGACCGCCTTTTTTCAAGTATTCCAGGTTTGCCGGAACAAAATAAAAGTGCATGCGCTTAATCATGTGCCGGGCTAGTTCCGCAACTTCGGCCAGGGTTTTTCCCTCCTGGGCCGCTTTTGCTGCGGCAATCACCGGTAAGCCTAAGGCTAGGGAATTCGTCCGGGAATCTAAAATCTCGATCTGAGCCGCGGGGTTTTCCTGCAGAATTCTTTCTTTGGCGCCTAAAGCGCTAAGGTAGGTACCGCTCATATCCGCGGATATGAAAATACCCAGTACGGCATGGCCTTGAGCCAATATATGATTAAAAGCCGAATAAAAATCACCCGGAGACGGCTGGGAAGACGTTGGAATCGCGGCACTAGCAGTTAGTTTGTTGTAAAAGTATTCGTAAGAAACTTCCGTTTCTTTAAAGGATTCATCCAGGAAGTTAACGCTTAAAGGGATAACTTCAATTTCAAGTTGCTGTTGTGTTTGGTTGTCAATATAAGCGGTGCTGTCAGTGACTAGTTTAACTGCCATTAGGTATACCTCCCTGCGCTGGTTAACTCTAAGATCGGGGCGTTAGGGTATTAACTTACTGTCTTAAGGCAGATACTAACACATATGGTCAAATAAAGGGAAGCGAAATGAAACAAAATTTTAAGTTGTCTTCAGGGATATTTTAGGAGTGTGAAAGATGTTAAGTTTTAATGAGATTGGATTGAGTCGCCCGGTACTGCAGTCCATCAGCAATATGGGTTTTGAGGAACCCACCCCGATTCAGGAACAAACGATTCCAGAAGCGCTGACTGGCCGGGATTTGATTGGCCAGGCCCATACCGGCACCGGAAAAACCGCGGCTTTTGGGATTCCTTTAGTCGAAAAAATCGGCGTTGAATCCGATCATATTCAGGCCCTGGTGCTGACCCCCACCCGGGAGTTAGCGGTTCAGGTGGCGGAGGAGTTAAATAAAATTGGGCAATTTAAAGGTATCCGCACTTTGCCCATTTACGGGGGGCAGGATATTAACCGGCAGATTCGGGCCTTGAGTAAAAGGCCGCATATCATCGTGGGTACTCCCGGCCGTTTGATGGATCATATGCGCCGCAAGACTTTACGGCTGCAACAAATCAAAATGGTAGTGCTTGATGAAGCCGATGAAATGCTGAATATGGGCTTTATTGAAGATATTGAAACCATTTTGCGGGAGGTTCCGTCTAAGCGGCAAACCCTGCTTTTTTCGGCTACTATTCCTAAGCCGATCCAGGTGCTGGCTCAGCAGTTTATGCAAGATCCGGCCATTATCCGTATTCGTTCCAAGGAAGTAACGGTGCCCAATACCGACCAGTATTACATGGAAGTCCAAGAAAGACAGAAGTTTGACGTGCTTTGCCGGTTGCTGGACATTCAGTCACCCGACTTAGCCATTGTTTTTGGCCGAACTAAGCGCCGGGTTGATGAATTGAGCGAAGCCTTGAATAAGCGGGGGTATTCGGTAGAAGGAATTCACGGGGATCTTACTCAGGCCAAACGGGACAGCGTGATGCGGCAGTTTCGGGAGGGGACTATTGAGGTATTAGTAGCCACGGATGTGGCGGCCCGGGGGTTAGACATCACCGGGGTTACCCATGTTTTTAATTTCGATATTCCCCAGGATCCCGAAAGTTATGTTCACCGGATTGGCCGCACCGGCCGGGTCGGTCAGGCCGGCCAGGCAATTACCTTCGTCACCCCGCGGGAGATTGATCATCTGCGCGTAATTGAAAATATGACGAACAAACGCATCACCCGTAAACCGATTCCGACCCTGAATGAGGCGGTTATTGGTCAGCAGCGTTTAACTATGGAAAAACTGCTGCAGGTGGCAGAAAATGAAGACATTCGGCAGTATAAAGGGTTAGCGGAAGAATTGCTGGAAGATATCGATTCGGTGGTCTTGTTATCCGCAGCTTTGAAAATGCTGACCAAAGAACCAGATGTTACGCCGGTCCATCTGACGGAGGAAGCTCCTTTACGGATAAAAAGATTCAAAAACGTGCCTGCGGCGCCTTACCGGGGCCACTACCGGGATAGCTATGGACAACAACGCAGCAACAGCCGTGGCCAAGCCCAAAGAACCGCCGGGGGCAGTCGGGAGCGCGACAGTTTTGCTGCTTCCCGGAGAAACAAAAGGGGCTAGAAAAAGGGGCTTGAAAAAAGGGGTTAATTTTTTGGGGAACTGCCCTCATTAAGGACAGTTCCCCAGTATCTCACTACCCGGTCTCATATTCAATGCACTAGT
>CAYXHK010000103.1:0-7943 GCA_964464665.1 uncultured Syntrophomonadaceae bacterium | reverse complement strand
AGAGTCAGAGTCAAACCCAAAGCAGACTAAATCCGTCAAAGCGCGGCCTTCGGCCAAAGAGCGGCCCGCGGCCGAATCAGCCGCAGCCGCGACGGTGCAGCGGATTCAGGAGCTGAGGGATTTAATCGAATACCATAATCAAAAGTACTACGACGAAGACGCCCCGGAAATCAGTGACTACGAGTATGATCAGCTGTTGCGGGAATTGGAAGAACTGGAAGCAGGACAGCCGCAATTTGCCTTGCCCGATTCGCCCACCCAGCGGGTAGGCGGCAGCGCTAAGCGGGAAGCCGGCAAGCTGGTGCGGCATGAAGTCCCCATGCTTTCCCTGGACGATCGGTTTACCAAGGCTGAAGTGCTGGATTTTGTGAGCCGAATGCAGCGGGATTTAGATAACCCCACCTTTGTCGTGGAACGCAAGATTGACGGACTGTCCGTGGCGCTGCGCTACCGGGACGGGAAATTTGTACAGGGCTTTACGCGCGGTGACGGGATCACCTACGGGGAAGACGTAACCGAAAACCTGTGGATGATTGACCTCCTCCCCCGCACCCTTCCTGAAAAGATTCCCTACTTGGAAGTGCGCGGCGAGGTTTACATGGATAACGAGGTGTTTGAAGAGGTTAATGCCCAGCAGGCCGCCATTGGCGGCAAGATTTTTGCCAATCCCCGAAACTGCGCGGCTGGTACCATGCGGCAGCTGAATCCGCAGGTGGTGGCGGAGCGGCAGCTCTCTATCTTTGTTTTCAATCTGCAAATTGTGCGCGGCCGGGAATTCGCTTATCATTCGGAGACCTTGGACTGGCTGGAGCAGCAGGGCTTCCCGGTTTCGGATTACGTTAAATGCGAGACCGGGGATGAGGTCTGGGATACTATCTACGCGATCGGCGATACCCGCGAGGAACTGCCCTTTGTGATCGACGGGGCAGTGATCAAGATCGACCGTTTGACGGACCGGGAACGGCTGGGGGCCACCTCGAAGGTGCCTCGCTGGGCGATTGCCTATAAATATCCGCCGGAAGAGAAAATGACCCGGGTGCGAGACATTGAAGTGAACGTAGGCCGTACCGGAAGGCTAACCCCTCTGGCCCTCTTAGAGCCGGTACAGCTTGCCGGCACAAAGGTGTCGCGGGCTTCTTTACATAATCAAGACCAGATCGATCGGCTGGACGTGCGAATCGGGGACACGGTTGTCGTACGGAAGGCAGCGGAAATCATCCCCGAAATTATCCGGGTGGTACCGGAAAAACGGCCGGCTAGCACCCAGCCGTTTAAGCTGCCCGAGCGCTGTCCGGTCTGCGGCGGGCCGGCCAGCCGAACCGCGGACGCAGCGGATACCCGTTGCACCAACAACAGCTGCCCAGCGCAGATCGCCCGCTTGATCGAGCATTTTGCTTCCCGCTCCGCCATGGATATCGACGGCCTGGGGCCAGCCACGGTGGAATCGTTGCTTAAGGCCGGCTACCTGAAGAATATCGCGGATATATATTATCTTAAAAATCACCGCGAAGCCCTGATCCGCTCGAACTGGTCCCTGGAGGGAGAAGGAATAGAAGAAAAAGCTCAGCCGGCTGAGATAGTCAGCAAGTCTATTGAGGCCAGCAAGGCAAATGAATCTTATGAGTCCAATAAGTCTAATAAATCTGCCAGATCTAATAAGTCAAATAGGTTCAAAAGCACCGATAATCTTTTACAAGCCATTGAGAGGTCTAAAGATAATGATATAGACCGCTTGCTTACCGGACTTGGGATTCCCAACGTGGGGCGGTTTGCGGCCAATCTTTTAAAGCAGAATTTCCCGGATCTCTCCGCTGTCGCGGCGGCCAGCTTTGACCAGTTGATTGCGCTGAACGGTTTAGGGGAGACTATGGCCCAGGCGATTATCGATTATTTCGCTCAGCCGGCCAACCAGGAACTGCTCACGAGGTTAGCCGCGGCCGGGGTCAATCTCGAGTCCAGGTCGTACCAGCACCAGCTGGCTATCGGCCAGGGGAGCCGCTCTAATTTGGCGGGGGCCACCTTCGTACTGACCGGCAAGCTGCCAACCCTGACCCGGGAAGAGGCCACGGCACTGATTGAAGCTCAGGGAGGCCGGGTAGTTGGTAGCGTGTCTAAAAAAACGGACTACGTGGTGGCGGGAGATGAGGCGGGGAGCAAGCTGGTAAAGGCGCAGAGCCTGGGAATTAAAATACTTAGCGAAGCCGACCTGCATGAGCTATTTAGCCATAAATAGTGAGGAGCGCGGGAGCAAGCGATTAGACGTATGCGGCATAACCGACGGACATCGCAATCCAATGATCGTGAGAAGCAAGCGACTTGACGTATGTCGGTATAACCGACGGGCGTCGCAAACCAGTAATCGTGAGGGGTAAGCCGATTGGCAGTTAGTCGAGCGCGTGGATTATTCAGACCTTTTTTGGGGCAAGCTAAATCATCCCCAGGAAGGGAATGATGACATCACGCTGGACGACAAAGCGATCCTCTATTTTACCTGGATAGCCACCGCAATCAGTCTGGTATTACTGATTCCGAAAGACCAGCTTCGTTTGGCTATGGTGGCTTTTTTATTTAAACAGTTCTTAACCTGCATCTTGGGTGTGATTGTGGCAAATATGGGCTGGATAGAATACCCGGTGCGCTTCTTTGCCAATGCCACCAAGACGAGCGTTACTTTTGAGTTTTTATTTTATCCTTCCATCTGTGCCATTTTTAATGCCCATTTTCCAGAGGATAAACCCGCTTATGTTCGAGCCGCATATTACATTCTGTATTGTACGGCCATAACCGCAGCGGAATCGATCCTGCACCGCTACACCGACTTGATCCGGTACATCCATTGGAATGAATCCCTTACCTGGATAACCCTTTTTATCACCTTTTATCTAAGCCGCCAGTTTTGCCGCTGGTTCTTTAAAATAAACAAAAATAAACAAATTGGGTATCAGTAAGACAAGCTAAGTTGCGAATTATTTTAATCCTATCTATTAAAGGGGACACCCTGCCAGGGAGCGTCCTTTTCTTGCCTTTGAGATGGGTTGAGGCTCCTCTTTTTGGGAAGCGGACCTAAAGCTAGATTCATTTGCGGCTTAAAATCAACAAATGCCTTCCCAAAATATGAAACTAATTTTAGTTGAACTCCAAATTAAGCTGTTTTGGCTTTAAGTGATAAAGCCTGATCTTGCGAAAAAGCGAGGACTGCCGTATTCTTATATCAGTATTTTTTATTTTTATTCTTTACTTTATTTGTATTAATCTATATAAAGGAATCTTTGACCGTTATCGGGTAAGGGGGTAACGCATGGAGACGCGCGAAAATTTTGTCTTGAAAACAGTCAGTGCTGCGGCCGGTGATGGTCGGTACCGGGTGGAAATCGTCGCGACCCTTACCGGGGAGGGGATTTCAGCTTTGCTCACCGGGGGAGAACAGCCGCACGTCGGGGCAGTGGTGCTCTGTGTGCCGCGCGCCAGTCTGACCGGAACGGGAATCAGTTGTGATTCCTGGATCGTGCCTGTGCCTGGTCATAAGGACGCAGAAGTGGCCCGACCGGGCGCGGAGATGATTTGCCGCGCTACCGGCCAGATAACGGTGGTCACGGCGGGCATTCACATTGAGCAGGCGACCGCCGGGGAACTGCAAACGCTGCTAAACAACTGCACGGCCGCATTAAAACAGCTGCTGACGCGGTTAACTTAAATAGTTAACCTAAAATAGTTTGCTTAAATAGCTTAAATAATTGTGCCAGTGTGGTTAAACAGCTGCTCATGCTGATAGTATGAACAAACATCCGCGGTTAAATAGCTGACTGCGTTATTAACCGACATTTAATTATGCCGCGAGCGATTAAATAATGATGATAAAGGGAAGGGCGGTATTCATGCACCAGAGTCTGCGGAGTTTTATGGAGGTCTTGGAAAAAGAAAAAGAGATCGTCGAAATATCAGCCCCGGTCGATCCGGTTTTGGAATTAGCGGAAATCCACCGTCGGGTGGTGGCGGAGCAGGGTCCGGCCTTGCTGTTTACTAACGTCAAAGGCAGCTCTTTTCCCGTGGCGACCAATCTGTACGGGACGAGGCGCCGGGTCGATTTAGCCATCGGCCCCAAACCGGAAATGATCATCAATCGGGCGATTAAAGCCCTGGATCAATTGCTGCCCCCCACGCTGGCCACTCTGTGGCCACAGCGGGATTGGCTGCGGGAACTGACTAAGATCGGGATAAAAACCGTGTCCCAATCCAAGGCTCCGATTTTGGAGGCGCAGCAGGGTGCGGGGCGCGTAGATTTGCAGCAGCTGCCGGCTTTGGTCAGCTGGCCGGAAGACGGAGGCCGCTTTCTGACCCTGCCCCTTGTTTATACTGAGCACCCGGTAACGAAGCAGCATAACCTGGGCATGTATCGCGTCCAGTTTCACTCCGCCAACCTGGCCGGGATGCACTGGCAGATCCACAAGGACGGGGGATTTCACCACCACGCGGCGGAAGAAATGGGCTGTTTCCTGCCGGCGACCGTCTTTCTGGGCGGGCCTCCGGCCTTAACCTTATCGGCGATTGCCGCTTTGCCGGAGATGGTGCCGGAATTACTTTTTGCTTCCTTTTTAATGGGAGATAAATTAAAGGTTACGGAAGTGGAAAATCACGCCCACGCCCTGATAGCGGAAGCGGAATTTGCCTTGGTCGGAGAGGTACCCCCGGAAATTCGCCATCCCGAGGGCCCGTTTGGCGATCATTATGGCTATTACTCGGTGGTGCATGATTTCCCGGTCTTTAACGTGCATAACATATTCCATCGTCGGGATGCTATTTACCCGGCTACGGTGGTCGGCCGGCCGCGGCAGGAAGATTATTATATCGGAGAGTATTTTCAAAGCCTGATTTCGCCCATTTTCCCCGTGCTCATGCCCGGGGTCAAGGCGCTTTGGACTTATGCGGAAACCGGGTTTCATTCTCTGGCCGCAGCCGTAGTGCGGGAGAGCTATTACCGGGAAGCCTTGGCTCACGCCTTCCGCATCCTGGGCGAGGGACAGCTGTCTTTGACCAAATTCTTAATCGTTACGGATGTGCTTTGCGATTTGAGCAATTTCACGGAACTCTTAGAGCGGGTTTTGGAGCGGTTCAAACCGGAACAGGATCTGTTGATCATCAACGATACCGCCATGGATACGCTTGATTACACCGGGCGCAAGTTCAATAAGGGCAGCAAGGCCATAATGACCGGTCTGGGGCCGGCTGTCCGCCAACTGCCGCGCGAATACCAGGGCGGTCTGCTGCCGGGGATCAGCAGTATAAAGCCGTATTGCGGCGGGTGCCTGCTCGTTTCCGGCGCATCTTTCACTGAGGATCCGGAACTGGCGGGGACCCTGGTGCGGGACGGCGGTGCTTTCATAAACGACTGGCCCTTGGTCGTCCTGCTGGATGACGTGGAGAAGATCACGGATCAGACCGAATTCCTCTGGACGGTCTTTACCCGGTTTGACCCGGCTTTTGACCTTTATGCCGACCGAATCGTGCGGCAGAATAAGCTCTGTTACCAGGGGGCGATCGTGATTGACGCCCGCATGAAGCCGATGTATCCCGGGGAACTGATTCCGAATCCGGAAATTGTCCAGAGGGTCACGGAACGCTGGCCCGAGCTGTTTGGCCGCCGGTGAGCCCAGGTTATTTGATAACTGCCTGCCGTACGCCTGTGAAAATTTTGTAAGACTTCCCGTGGGAGCGGAAAGCGATGAATCAGGAATCCTGCGACTTTAATTTGTGGGAGGTTCAACGGAAAGACGATTTGACTGACCGGGTATTTATAAGGCGTTAAGTAAAGCTATGCTAAACTCATTAACTACTTAACTATTCATTATAGCTTTGGCCAGTTAGATTTGCGCAACCTTATTTGCAGAATGGGATTGGAGTCGCCTCCTTATTATAAATCGTTGAACCAGATTCGTTGCGTTGCCGTTCATTTATCCTAGTTGTCAGACCCAGCGCGTCAAAGGATTCGTTAGAATTGGTGTCAATACAATTGGAGTCAATCTTGTTTCCGGTAAGGATAAGGCGAATCATTAATAATAATTGGTGTCAATAGAATTGGAGTCAATCTTTAGCTTATAGAGGGGCGGGAGGGTCATTAAAATCGATCTCCACGTGCATTCCCGGCATTCATACGACTGCACCGCCAGGTCGGAACAGCTCTTAATGTGGGGGAAGCGGCATGGCATGAATGCCATTTGCATTACCGATCATCACAGTTATATGTGCAGCGCTCCTTTGGAGGAACAGGCTGCCAGCAGCGATCTGTTGCTGTTGCGGGGGGCGGAGGCTTCGACCAATGTGGGGCACTTCACCCTTTTGGGGGTGCGGGATGATGCATGGAACAGTCTGATGCTGACCGGCCATCTCGATGCCCAGGAACTGATCGATTACGTGAATGACCTGGGAGGAGTGGTAATTGCGGCGCACCCTTTCCGCAAAGGCGAGGCGCACTCGGGCGGCTGGCGGATGGCGAAATTAAAGGGTTTGGCGGCCGTTGAGGTCTGGAACACCCGGTGTACGGTTGAGGAAATGCAGGAAGCCGTGGCCTTAGCCGAATCCCTGGGACTGCCTATGGTGGGGGGCAGTGACGCGCACGCGGCCGTCGAGGTCGGGCTGGCCTACACTATTTTCGAGACCGAGATTAAAAATTTGGCCGATTTGATCCAGGCATTAAAACAAGGCTTATGTCGAATTCCTTGGTTTGACAATCCAGAAAAATAGGTTTATTATGTAAGTGAACGAGCGTACACTCAGGGAGGAGTGATCCACATGCCGATCCCCAAACTAAAACAAAACAAGGAAAGAAGGCAGCGCCTGCTGGAGTGTGCCACGGATCTTTTTGCAGAAAAAGGGTATTTTGACACCCCGGTGCGGGAGATCATCATTAAATCTGGTTTTGGCACCGGTACTTTTTACAATTATTTTGTAGACAAGGAAGACATCTTAAAAGCTTTGCTGGAAGAGTTTGCGGATGAAATTATTTTTAAGGTTAACAATTACTACATGCAGGAAACCGATATCTATACCCGATTTGTGGAAACCAAACGGGTAATGATGGAGGTGTTTGCCGAAAACGAGAAACTTTCGGAAATCTACAGCCGCGTCGTCGGAGCCAGCGAACCAATCGACCTCTGTTTGCAGCAATTTGAAGATAAACTGATCGAATTCGCCACTCGCAATATTGAATACGGCATTCGCAAAGGGGCCTTTAACCCGGTCCCGGTCCCGCCGCTAGCTCATGCCATCCTGGCCATGGAAAAATTCATGCTTTACAAATGGATCGTCTTAAGAGCCGTAACCAAAGAAGAAATGATCGATATGGTCGTTTCTTTCCATGAGACGGTAGCCCTGGGTTTAATCAAAAAAGGGTAATTTTAAACATTTTTTAAGTTCCAAGTATTTTGATTAATTGAGAGGTGTTTAATTTGCGTGAACTGAATCCCGAGCACATTAAAGCGGTATTAGACCTGATTAATCAGGGGCCTTACTTTAGGTTGCTCGCCATGGAAGTGCGGGACATGGGCAAGGGTTTTTCCCGGGTAGAGGTAGACCTGGACACGAAACACCTTAATCCATTCGGCGGGATTCATGGCGGGGTTTATTCTTCGCTTATCGACACGGCCGCTTATTGGGCGGTCTACTGCGAAGTGGTGGAAAATGCCGGCCTGATCTCCCTGGATCTGAAAGTAGATAATCTATCCCCGGTCAAGGATGGGCATTTGATCGTTGAGGGCAAGCGGATCAAAGCCGGCCGCAATATTTGCATTGCCGAGGCCGCCGTGATCGACGAAAACGGAAAGTACCTGGCGCATGGCGTCTCGAAGCAGATGATCATCCCCGGGCTGCAGACGATCGACCAGGCTGTAGAGGCCATGGGCTATCAGCCTTTGCCCCCCAAATTTCTGGCTGCCAAGAGCCTGATAAGT
>CAYXHK010000102.1:0-7959 GCA_964464665.1 uncultured Syntrophomonadaceae bacterium | reverse complement strand
TAAAATCCTCTTTTGTGCAGGGTCTGCGGGTAACGGACCGCGAAACCATGGAAGTCGTGGAGATGGTGTTGGTCGGGAAAGTGAACAAGGAGATCGTTTTGCTCCTGCAGCAGCAGGGGGGGAAGGCCGTAGGTCTAAGCGGGAAAGACGGCCGGCTGATCGAGGCCCAGAAGAAGTATCTGGCTCCCCTCAATGAGGAATATGATGAGACGAACGCTGTAATGGAAATGGGGTTTGTCGGCGAGGTAGCCCGAATTAACCCCGAGATAATTGAAACCGTGGTGGAAAAAGGCTATATCCCGGTGGTGGCCCCGGTGGGGGTCGGTGAAGACAATGTGGGTTATAACATCAACGCGGATTACGTGGCCGGAGCTATCGCGGCTGCCCTCAAAGCGGACAAATTGATCCTCTTGACCGATGTGGAGGGCATCTACCGGCAATTTGGAGATCCGGAAACGTTATTATCTTCCGTGCAGCTGGATGAGATCCCGGGGCTGATTAACTGCGGCGTCATTTCCGGGGGGATGATCCCCAAGGTGCAGTGCTGCATAGAGGCCATCCAGGGCGGCGTTTCTACCGCTCACATTATTGATGGCCGGAAACCGCATTCGCTCTTATTAGAGATTTTTACGGATCAGGGCATTGGCACCATGGTTCGGCGTTGAACTAAACTTGGGTTAAACTAAACTTGGATTGAGAAGAGAAAAGCTGAAGCCGTCACGCTTAAGGCGCCGGCATATGGCTGGACAAAGCTTTTTAGCGGGGGATTTTCAATTGGGCTTTTAAAAAACACAAGAAGAAAGCAGTCGCTCTATTGTGCTTTACTTAAGTTTTACGGCGGATGAGTATTCGCTAAGACGCGTGCCTTTTGCAGCTTAGGTTATGCATCCGCCAAATCTGTTTGCGGGAAAGGGGTTAAGTCATGTCGGAGATTCATTTGTATCCCCATTTTCGGGGCCGGGATTTTATCAGTATTAAAGATTATACCCAGGAAGAAGTTTATCAGATATTTGAGGTAACTAAGCAGCTTAAGGAAAAGCAGCAGCGCCGGGAACCCCACCCTCTCCTGGCGGGTAAAACACTGGGGATGATCTTCAGCAAAAGCTCAACCCGCACCCGGGTTTCTTTTGAAGTGGGCATCTATCAGTTAGGGGGACACGCCTTGTTTCTTAGCGCTAACGATATTCAACTCGGTCGGGGAGAGACGATTAAGGATACTTCGCAGGTGCTTTCGCGTTATTTAGATGGGATAATGATTCGAACTTTTGACCATCAGGACGTCCTGGATCTGGCCGAATCCGCCACTATTCCCGTAATCAACGGCTTAACCGATTGGCTGCATCCCTGTCAGGTGATGGGTGACTTTTTTACTGTGTTAGAGAAGAAACAGCGATTGGCGGGATTAAAGCTGGCTTTTATCGGTGATGGCAATAACGTGGCCCACTCGCTGTTGATTGGCGGCGCCAAGGTCGGGATGGACGTGGAGATCGCCTGCCCGGCTGGCTACGAACCTGATCCCGAAGTCTTAAAAATTGCCAGTCAGGACGCTAAGGTTACCGGATCCCATTTGACTGTGGTTCACGACCCTAGGGAGGCGATGGAAGGGGCAGACGTGATTTACACCGATGTGTGGGCCAGTATGGGACAGGAGCAGGAAAAGGAAAAACGGGAAAAGGCTTTTAAAGAGTACTGCGTTGACGGAAAACTGATGGATCTAGCTCATCCCGAAGCCATTGTGCTGCATTGTTTACCAGCGCACCGCGGTGAGGAAATTACGGATGAGGTAATGGATGGTCCGCAGTCGGTAATCTTTGACGAAGCAGAAAACCGGCTGCACGTGCAAAAGGCGATTATGGCCTTAGTTATGGCTTAAATCGCCGGGGGATTGGATATCAACCATTGTTCTTTGGCTGAAAGAAAAATCCGGGTTTAAAAAGTCTTTGATAATCAAAGATTAATAACAGAGCATTAATTTAAAGATTGATTTCAAAGATCAATAATGCTGGAGATAAAGTTGAAGTATTATAGAGCAGAGCGGATAATCAAAGATTAACTCCAGACCAAAGGGTATAATCAGGCTAAAGGGCAACATTAACATAGATAAAAAATTTAATAGGAGGGGATTTAGTTGACTCGTAAAGTATTAATCATGGGAGCAGCGGGTAGGGATTTCCACAATTTTAACGTTTTCTTTCGTCATAACCGGGACTATGAGGTAGTGGCTTTTACCGCCACTCAGATTCCAGACATCGACGGTCGGGTCTATCCAAAGGAATTAACCGGGGAACTCTATCCCAACGGAATCCCGATCTACCCGGAAGACGAAGTAGTGAATTTAATCAAACAGCTGCAAGTGGATGAAGTAGTCTTTGCTTACAGTGATGTCCAACACGAATACGTAATGCATAAAGCCTCGATCGCTTTGGCAGCCGGCGCTGATTATCGTTTAATGGGGCCCAAGGCCACTATGCTCAAATCAACCAAACCAATCGTAGCGGTAACCGCGGTCCGAACCGGCAGCGGAAAAAGTCAGACTACCCGCAAGGTTTGCGATACCCTAAAATCCATGGGGAAAAAAGTGGTAGCGGTTCGCCACCCCATGCCTTACGGTGATTTAACGAAACAGATATGCCAAAGATATGAAACCTATGCCGACTTGGATCGCCATGAATGTACGATTGAGGAGCGGGAAGAATTCGAACCGCATCTCGACCGGGGCGTCGTGGTTTACGCCGGGATTGATTATGAAAAGATTTTAAGGGAAGCGGAAAAGGAAGCCGATGTAGTAGTCTGGGATGGCGGAAACAACGATTTGCCTTTCTTTGCCCCGGATATCCACATTGCGGTGGTTGACCCGCACCGGCCGGGTCATGAGCTGGCTTATCACCCCGGAGAAACCAATTTCCGGATGGCGGACGTGTTGATTATTAATAAAATGGAAACCGCACCGCCGGAAGGAATCGATGCAATTCGCCGCAACATTGAAGCGATTAATCCTAACGCGGTGGTGATTGAAGCCGCTTCGCCAATATTTGTGGATGATCCCAAAATGATTAAAGGCAAAAGGGTTCTGGTTATTGAAGACGGCCCGACTCTGACCCACGGTGAAATGACCTATGGAGCCGGAATCATCGCAGCCAAGAAGTATGGGGCGTCTGAAATTATTGACCCGCGACCGTACGCCGTGGACTCGATTCGGGAGACTTATCGGAAGTATCCGGATATCGGGATTCTCTTGCCGGCCATGGGCTATGGCGCCAAACAAGTTAACGATCTCCAGGACACGATCAACAGCGTGGACTGCGATACGGTGATAATCGCTACTCCGATTGATTTATCCCGGATTGCCAAGATAACCAAACCGACGGTTCAGGTTAAATACGAACTGCAGGAAATTGGGACCCCCAATCTGTTGGATGTGTTGGTAAAATTGTAAACGCTTCTTACATTTAACTTGTTGCGTCAACTAACTTGTTTGTGTATGAATCCATTGAATTAAAATAACGCCTTTTAAAAGTTTTTAAAAGGCGTTATTTTAATTTTTTATCGGTCCGAGAGGGACCAGCTTTAAGATGACTTTCCCGGTCGCCGCTTAAATGCCCTGATTTTAGCGAAACTGGGTGCATTGAATCTGTGGACGCCCCTCGGGGCGTTTTTTAGATTAAAGGATATTTTTACAGACCTAAACCATCTGAGCAGGATTTCAAAGTATAAATATCGAAACTAAACTATAAAAATATTTTGAAAATAAAACTCAAGCTTTACCAACGAGTTGAATAATTGCATCGACAGCAGGCAGGGGGGATATAATGAAAAAAAAGCTGGACAAGGAGAATTCGGAGACGATTAATGGGCTGTGGGGTGAGGGGAAGCCTTATTCCCAGGTTAAAGTAGAAAGGGAAATTCGGATCCTGGACCAGAATATCCTGCGGGAAATGTATTATGTATACGCGAACATCAACCCGACAACTATTCATATCCTCCAAAGATTTAAAAATAAGATAAATGATCCCCGGATTTTAAAAATAGTAGAGGAAGCCAAGTACCGCGGTCAATATGACGGTTATGTTTTTTGGCCTACGGACCGTTTGGAAAACAATCTGGAGGAAGCAAACAAGCTGGGCGCGGATACAGCCAAAGTAATTGAGCAAATGCACTCCTTGGTAATGGAGTGGTTAAGCTTAAATGAGGGTAAGCCAGAAAACAAACATGGCCCTATTACCTAGCGGCAGCACCAATCAGAGGTTTAAGCTGATATTGAGCTGCCGTCGATACTGAGGCCGATATTGAGGCCGATATTGAGGTGCCTTGGATATAGTTTAGAGAATTATCGGGTGGACCTGGCACGATCCATAAGCTAGCCAGGTCCAATACAAAGCGATAAACTATTAAACTATTGATTTGCTTAGTGTCGGTTAGACATCAAGCAGGTTTTTAACCTTTTTGTCCTGATTGTCCAAGCTGCGTTGAAAGTCACCCAGAATCTGTTCGTCGGAGGCGTTTTCTCCCCACCGTTTGTTGCGGTATTCCTGCATGGCATCCTGCGCGGTTACTTTTCCGGAAGCCAGCTTGTTCACGTCTAAGAAGCTGTAGTCGCGGCTATAGTTGTTGCTGGGCAGGCCCCCTTTAAAAATAGCCCGCTGCGGAACAAAGATCTTTTTAACCGAACCCTTGCAGGTAGGACACTCATCCAAGTTGGGAGAAGACATCTTAAGTGCTATATCGAAACGACCGCAATTAGCACATTCAAAAGTGTAGGTTGGCACGATTATCCCTCCAAAAGTTTTGTAGTCTCTAATCTTTAAATTACCGGAATTGGGTCAATAAGTCAAGGTAATGGGTCGGATTAGTGTCGGGTTAGAACGAAAGATTGAAAGGGTAAAAGGTAAAAGTCAGACCTCTAAACCGTTCTGGATGCTTCTGCAAGGAGTTGTTCAGAACGGTTTTTATGTGGAAAACCCTCCCGATTCTTTCGCGGCACAGATGTAATTAGTCGAATCAAAAAGCGCGTAAAACAAGCAGGCTATCTAATAAGTCATAAGTAATCGTCTTCTGGAATTTTTTTGGAATAAGGTTTGGGATATCCGTCAATACTTTAGGATAGAAAAGATGGGAGGTGAAGAATTAATGATTTCTGAAGGGGCTGCTTCGTTAATCGAGGCGACAGAACCCCCGGGTTCTTGGCAACCGATTTTGGAAGAGGAATTAACGGAAAAAACGTCGACCGGGAAAAAGCAAGACACGGATAAGGTTTTTGGTAATTGGGATGTCTTAGATCCTATCTTAAAACAGCGTTTGTCGCTGAATAATCAATTGCCCCGACAAGAACGGCAGTCGATTATTAATTTATTAAGGGAATTTGCGCTGGAATATAAAAAATCTATTCGCAGTGTTCAAGCTCGGTATTACCAAGTTATTAAGAAGGAACTAGATGCGGAAAAAACGCCGGAAGACTTAGCGGAACGGTCCGGCGAGACGGTTCGGATGCTTCCATGCAACTATCCGGGCCAAGGGGATATCGTCAATACGCGGGTGGTTAATTTAATTGATTATGGGGTATTTCTGGAAACGGACACCGGCTATACCGGCTTTTTGCGGATGGGTGATGTTACTTCAGATGAATGGTTAGCCGGCCGAAATGACTTGGAACGGTACTTTTATCAGGGTGAGAAGGTTAAAGCTAAAGTTATTAAGGTGGTAGATGACAAGCTGTATTTTTCAACAAAAGCGATTGGAGGCAAAAAACCGAATCGGTCGGAAGCGCCAATTGGCAATGAAATTAAATTAGCCAAGGGTAGTCAGGCTGAAGGGGAATTGAATGAATTGGTCCGGTTGCTCTCGGGAAGGATTGGAACGGTTTCGGAACCCTGCAAAAGATTACTCAGCGAATTGCTTTTGACTTACGGCCCAGTTCGGGTAACCACTCGGGTTTTAGAAGGTTTTGCAGAGTTTGATCAGGGCTTTTGGTTAATGCGGCAAGTTAAGGATAACCTGGATGGAGAATTTAACCGGCTCAATTAATCGGCCCGGTTAACCGCAATCGGATTTGCAGACTGAAATGGTGGGCAATCTTATTTTTCCTGAGGTTGTTTCTGTAGACAATCTAATCCAAGGTCCAAATTAACTAGGTTCAATCTAACCAAGGTATAAACCAAGTCAAGGTCTAAGGAAAACGCAGACGGCTGAGGTTGAGTAAGCGTTAATCTCTCTTTGGTTCTGGGTGGGAGGGTTAAGCTTTTTCCGCAGCCGTTTGTTTTTTCTTAGTTTAATTCGGGTGATTTTTTATTCCGTATCGGTTTTGCCGGATAGTAAATGCATTTTTCCGGTTTTCGAGTTAGTCCCAGCTAAATCGGTTATCCGAAGAATGTTTTTAGTTTGGCCGAAACTTGGGAAGCCAGAAGCTAAAGGTACTGCCTTCGTTTAATTGGCTTTCCGTCCAGATATTTCCACCGTGCTGATTAATAATCCGTTTGCAGAGGTAGAGTCCCACGCCCAGACCGCCATACTCAGCACGGCTGGCATTTTTGGCGCGAAAATAACTGTAGAATATATCCGGCAGTTCCTCGGGGGGAATACCAATACCCTCATCTTTTACCTGGACTAAAACCCGATTGTTTTCGTGGGTAATTTTGAGCTCGACCTCTCCGCCCTGTGGTGAATAATTAATTGCATTCAGAATCAAATGAGACAAAACCATATCAATTTTAGAAGTGTCCCCAAAAACAATAGCGCCTCCCGTTTTTTGATTATCAGCAGTTGGCGGTATTAGGCTTATTTGATGAATCGGGGAGAAAGCCTTATACCGGCGGATTACCTTTCTGCTTAGTTTCTCGAGAGAGAAAAATTGCATCGCCATTGGGGTGGGAGAAGATTCAAACATTGAGGTGTCGAGAAGCTCGTTTAATAAACGGTTTATCTTATCGACATGGTGGATAATTGACTTAAGTTGTTCTATGTCTCGGTCCAGATTGAGCGAATCTGATGCTGCAAAGCATTCTGGGAGTGCTTCCTGCATTTCTTTGATCTGCTTGCGGTAATTTAGCATGCGCTTGCTGGTTAATTGAGCATAACCCCGGATAATTCCCAGTGGAGTCCTTAATTCGTGGGACACGATGGATATGAAATTGTCTTTTTGTTGCTTGAGTTTGGCCTGCTCGTCCTCATCCAATTGCTCTACTGTGAGGACCGAGTTTTTTTCCAAGTTATTCCCTCCTCGTAGTTAGAGGGTTATTTAGATTTCTATCACCAAATAACCCTAAATTTGTTTGATTTATGTGTGATTTTCCGCATTTATGTATTTCTACGCTCAGGAAAAAATTCCTTTGCAAAATTTTGTAATAACATGGGAAGCTATGTCGAATACACTTAACTGCAAATTGCACAAACAAAAAAGATGGGAAAAGGTCTCCCATCTTTAGCCTTAGCTTGAGTTTGGGGTAAAATCTTGCTGTTGATTTGGCAGTGTCTTTTTTTGTCCCTTAGTCCTTAACTAAGTGGCCCGAAAGGGCGGGTGCGCGCTTTGATACTCGTCTGCCAGATCTCCTTATTCCTGTACCAGTGTGGCCCGAATGGGTGGGTGCGCGCTTTGATACTCCGTCCACCAGGCTTTATTCTTCTCCCAGGTACAGCTTCTGCCAGCGGATTTATTCAAGATGATCGTTTGCGGTTCATCGGACCAGAGACTTTGGATACTGCTGGTCTTAGGCGTAACCTCGAAAAAATCCGGTCCGTACAGCGAGTAAACCCAAAATTCCTGGATTTCAAAAGCGGGCTCACTTTCCGCGTTCAAAGCCCTCCCGCCCAGCAGGTCAAAATCCGCAGAGTAATCGATTCGCAGCGCCTGCACACCCGGAAAAAGCTCCCGGCCTTCCTGATCCCAAACGTTTACGCACCAGGATCTATCAGGGTAATCGCTGGTTTGGGACAGTTTCATTTCCAGGTTGTTAACCGTAATCCAGG
>CAYXHK010000101.1:0-7974 GCA_964464665.1 uncultured Syntrophomonadaceae bacterium | reverse complement strand
CACGTTTCATTCCTTGTTGGTGCCTTTCGCAGAAAGGAATGGTCTTTGATATGGAGAAGGAAGCGGAATTAACGGGCACGGGCGGGGTCCAGAGCAAGCCGGCCCGGACCAGATTTATAGTGATCCTGGCGGTCATCCTGTTGGCCGGAATCGGCGCGGGCGTATACTGGTGGTATGTGCTGCAAACCACCATCAGTACCGAGAATGCCAAGGTCGCCGCCGATATAAGTGATATCAGCTTCCGGCTGGCCGGGCGGTTGGACCAGATCCTGGTCAGCGACGGGGATCAGGTCCAGGTTGGTCAGGAACTGGCCAGCCTGGACAAAGAACAACTGCGCCTTGCCCGCGAGCAGGCCCAGGCGGCCCTGGACTTAGCCCGGGCCAACTACGAAAAGCTACCGTATGATCTGGAGTCCAAGGCGATGGCAGTGCAAAAAGCCCGCGACCAGGCGGCCATTGCGGCTGTATCCGTTACCACCGCCCAAACCGCCCTGGAAGACGCCCGGCGCCTGCTGGCCAAGAACCAGGAGTTGTTTGACGCCGGCGCCATCTCCGAGGAGGCCCTCCATACGGCCAGATTGAATTGCCAAAAGGCAGAGGCAGCCCTGGAGAGCGCCCAGCTGAACTGGGATTCCTGCCAGACCAGCCTGAAGGACAGTCAGCAGCAGCAGGCGGCCGCCGGAGCAACCTCGGAACCGGTATTGCTGGCTGGGATCAAGCAGGCTCAGGCCGGTTATGACGCGGCCGACTACAACTACCAAAATGCCAGCCTGAAAGCCCCCTTTGCCGGCAAAGTGGTGCGCATCGCAGTCCAGGCGGGGGAAACCGTTTCGTCCGGCCAGACCGTCCTCTCCCTGGTCCGGGGGGATAATACCTGGATAAATGCCAATATCGAAGAGAAGAAAGTGAGCCGGCTGCAGCCCGGCCAACGGGTGGATATAAGCATCGACACTTATCCTGGCAAGGTGTTTGGCGGCACGGTGGAATCAGTCGGGGATGTAAGCCAAAGCACCTTCGCACTCTTTTCGAGCGAGAGTACCGCCGGCAGCTTTACCAAGGTCAATCAGCGGGTCCCGGTTAAGATAAGTGTAGACACCCAGGGGTTGGTTTTCAGGGCCGGCACCTCGGCCCAGGTAAAAATATACACCGAATACACCGAATACACCGAATAGTAAAGGGGAATTAATCCCATGACTAATGCAACCCCAAATGCAGATCCTAATGCAGCCGCTAATACAGATTCTAATGCAGCCTTAGAAACAGGCGCTAATACAGCCCCCAAGGCAGCCGCTGCCGGGGGAGGAGAGGAAAAGCTCAACTTTGCCATCCTCTGGGTTATCGTCCTGGGGACTTTCATGGCGGTCATGGACGGGACCATAGTCAATGTCAGCCTGCCCAAAATGATCAGCGTATTCAATTCCTCCACCTCTCAGGCGCAGTGGATAGTCACTTCCTATATGCTGACCCTGGGCATCGTCATGCCCATCTCCGGCTTCCTGGGCGACCGTTTCGGTTACAAGCGGGTCTATTCCGCAGCCATGGCCGTGTTCGTAATCGGTTCCTTCCTGTGTGGAATCGCCTGGAGCATCGACAGCATGATCGCCTTCCGCGTGCTGCAAGCGGTGGGGGGAGGCATTATGCAGCCGTTGGGTATGGCCATCCTTTATCAGAATTACCCCCGGGAAAGGATGGGCTCGGTGCTGGGGATATGGGGCATATCAATGATGCTGGCGCCGGCCATCGGGCCGACCCTGGGCGGATACCTGGTTGACTATGCATCGTGGCGGTTTATTTTCTACGTCAACATCCCAATCGGCATATTAAACCTGTTCATGGCTAAAGCCCGTTTGCCCAAAACCAGACTGGTTCAAGGCCAAAGTTTCGACTTCGTGGGCGTCATCACCTCTACCGCCGGGTTCTTCTGTCTGCTGCTGGCCCTGAGCCAGGGCAACAGCCACGGCTGGACGTCCCCCTACATAGCAGCCCTGCTTTTTGTCAGCCTGTTCTCCCTGACCATCTTTGTCTACAATGAACTCAACCATCATGCGCCTGTGCTGGACCTGCGGCTGTGCAAAAACTACGTATATACCATATCGCTCATCGTGGGCTCCATCATCTCTATCGGCATGTATTCGGTCATATTCCTCATTCCTTTGTTGCTCCAGGGCGTACTGGGCAAATCGGCATTCCAGACCGGCTTGATCCTGTTTCCGGCCGCGCTGGCCTCCGGGGTGGTCATGCCTTTCAGCGGAAAAGCGTTCGACCGTTACGGAGCCCGGACCTTGGTGACGGGCGGGTTGGTGATTCTGATTATCACCACTTATATGCTGCATAGCATCAACATCTGGACATCGCTCTACGTTATCATGTTCTGGCTGATAATCAGGGGATTTGGAATGGGCTTCTGCTTTATGCCCTCCAACACCGCCGGCATGAATACGGTGCCAGCACACCTCGTGGGCCGGGCGTCGGCGCTCAGCAACGTCGTTCGCCAGATTTCCTCCGCTTTCGGGATCGCCATGTTTACAAGTATCCTGACCAGCCGTCAGACGGAATATATGGGCCATCTGGCACCCAGCATCAATGTTGGCAGCAATGAATTCCTGCATATCCAGTCGGAGATTATGTCCATGGCTGCCGGTCTGGGTATGACCACCGATTCGGTAATGGCAATGTCGAGCAGCCTGGTGCAACAGCACGCAATCAAAGAATCTCTGGTCCTGGCTATGGGGGATTGCTTTCTGGTAGCCGCCGGCATCACCATCATCGCCCTGGTTCTGGCCTTCTTTTTCAAAGGCCGGCCGAAGGCTGCCGGGATCAAGGCGGGGCAGCAGATCAAGCCTAATTAATCCGGGCGATGTAAACGTTGTTTATATCGACGTTGCCGTAGGGCTGTCCATTATCATCATGCACATTGAAATATTCGGTCTTATAAGCAATCCCCTTAGTCGACTCCTGACTCGACCAGTATTTCAGCCCGATAATTTCTTGGTTTTCGCGAATCCATCCCACAAAAATAACCGTATGGCCAGTGTTGTTCGTCCGGGAAAAATCGATGAAATCGCCGATTTTAGCATTAGCCAGATTGGTAATCCGTTTGCCCAGACCATACCTTTCCACCGCCACCGCAACGTTGGAATTGGCTTTACTGCCATTAGCCACGTACCAAGTCAGCATAAAAGAACGCAGTTCATCCGGCGACAGATTATTGAAATTATCCTCGGGCAAGCCCAGACTCCGATTCCGCTGCTGCATAGCTTTAAAGAAAACCTCAAACGTTATTCCCACGCAATGCGAAGCCCGGTTCCCGTTGGGGTTGGCCTTGGCAATCGTTCTCCCCTGGTAAACCAAATCAGTGGTTACCCCGTTGTAGTTATTATAATCCGTATTCATTAAGTAAGGATATCGGCCAATTTGATATGAATTCATTACGCTCAGCACATAACGGTTTAAATCATCACCCTTAGCTGAACTGGGTGGAGCCGGTTTATCTGCCGCGCCCCGGCCCGGGGTTTCATCAGCCGGTCTTTGGTTGTTATCAGTTGGAGATTCATCAACTGGGGTTTCCGCCGCCGGAGGCTCTGCCGCTGACGCCACATTGGCATTTCCCGCTGGCTTACTTTCAGCATCGGGGGAATCAGCCAAACCGGCATCAGGTTCGATTGAAGAGCCAGCCGAAGGGTCAGCTGGGGGTTCAACTGAAACCGGGTTGTCCGTAAGCAATTGCTGCTCGGATGGCGCGGATGAATCCAACCAGGGCAAGGTCAGGTAAGGAATGCTTCGGTAAGTATTTCCGCCGCTGCTACAGATAATTAGGACAAAGAGTGATAGAATAATAATTGGCAACGTAATTAACAGCGATTTCTTCATACATAAACCACCTGAAATATAATTTAGGAAGAACTAAATTAATCATGCCAGATTTAACTAAAATGCTATAATTCCTCTTTATTCTAACACTTTTTACAAATTAAGTAAAACGGCATTTTCAGGAAGGCACAGCCAATCGGTTAAACAATAACCAATCAGAAAAACGATATCCTCAAAGTTTAGATATTCTGGCATATTGCGGGGGATCAGCGGAAATATGTTTGAGAAAATAAAGAACTCGCCTGATTATCGCTGGTACGTGTTGACCACGATTACTATCAGCACTTTCATGTCCACCCTGGACAGCAGTATTGTCAACGTGGCTATGCCGACCATTTCTGACCAGCTCCAAGCGGATCTTTCCACTCTGCAGTGGACAGTTACCGCTTATCTGCTGGCGCTTTCCAGTTTGCTGCCGGTTTTTGGCCGCCTGGGCGACTTGTTGGGACGCAAAAAGGTTTATGCACTGGGTTTTCTGATTTTTACCGCCGGTTCAGTTTTATGCGGCTTAGCCGTCAACATTTGGTTCCTCGTGGCCGCCCGGGTCGTGCAGGCAGTAGGCGCCGCCATGTTGATGGCCAACAGTGTGGCGATCATCACCGCTACCTTTCCCCTCCAAGAAAGAGGCCGCGCTTTAGGCTTAGCCAGCACCGTAGCAGCAATAGGCACTCTCACCGGCCCGGCCCTGGGGGGAGTCCTCATCGGCCTGGCCGGCTGGCGCTCCATTTTTTATATTAACGTGCCCATCGGCATCATCGCCTATGTCATAGCCCACTCCATCATACCTAATGATTCGCCCCAAAAAGAAAAAGAAGGTTTTGATTATGTCGGGGCGCTGCTGTTCTCCGTCGGGATAACCAGTCTGCTCCTGGCCATCAATAATGGCGAATCCTGGGGCTGGTCGAGCCAGCCCATCTTGCTGGGCTTCATTATGGGGGGAGTATTGCTGGCTAGCTTTATTATCAACGAGCGAAAAGTCGCCCACCCCATAATCGATCTATCACTTTTTAACATTCGTCCCTTTATGGTCGGCATCCTGGCCGCCTTCCTCTGCTTTGTCGCCATATATGCCAATAACCTGCTCCTGCCCTTCTATCTGCAGGATGTTCTTTATTACAATCCGTCTAAAGTCGGCTTAACCATGGCCACATTTCCATTAGGGATGGCCGTTGCCGCGCCGCTCAGCGGACGCGCGTCGGATAAATACGGGCCTTTGTACCTGACCACCGGGGCTTTGGCTATCTGTGCCATTGCCTTTTTCTACTTTTCAATGCTTACGGCCACCTCCAGTTTTTATCAGGTTCTTCCCTGCACCCTGCTCCTGGGGATCGGACTCGGAATGTTTCAATCGCCAAACAGCAGCAGCGTTATGAGTTCTGTGCCGCGTAATAAACTTGGTCAAGCCGGGGGAATAAACAGTCTGATTAGAAATGTGGGGATGATCATGGGAATTGCGCTTTCCGTAACCTTGTTCCAAGCCTGGGGCGGAGTTGCAAAACCAGCCCCGGAGCAGGTAAGCGCCTTTATGTCCGCGTATCACTCGGTTATGCTGGTAGCCATGACGATCGCGATAGCGGCAGCGGCTATCTCGCTGAACCGCAAAAGCTATCACCACCAGGGAGCGGGAAGTCCGGTCCGGCCAGACCCAGAAACGCCTTCCGCTGCTGCCCGTAAAGAGGCCGGCTAAAAACTGCCGGCCAAACATTGTTGTAAATTAATTCCATTTATTTTGTCCTATGACCGGACAAACGCAATCAATAATTGTTCTAATGCATCTAAAATTAATTTTAGATGTCCTTACTTACCCGGTATATAGCGTAATTATTTGTAAATAAATGTAATTAAATATTGAAAGAATCTACAGGGAGATTACTCCTCAAGGCTAAAGGTTTCCGCAATCCTGTCATACAACGTCTCATCCCCTGCATTTAATCCTCCTGAGTAAAGAACTATTGTAAAACCATAGTTCTCATCGATTAGACGATATATATGGGGATACCAACTGCCCGACTCGGTGGCAATTCTGGTGATGGTCTTCGATCCCAGGCAGGATTTTGTATTAACTACTTTATGTGAAATAAGATCTTCATCCATTACCGGTTTATAGTCCAAAAATTCTGCTTCTTGATTGATCTTCAACAATACTACCGGAGGAATCTCGGCAACCTTTTTATTGTCAGCATTATATAAGACACTCGAATTCAACGTCCAGCTGCCGGGGAAGTGAATAGTGAAACTACACTTCTTTCCATCATTGAGCGGTTGTGATCCATGGTTTGTCAATTCACTTATTGATACCCTGGCATTCAGCCTTTTCCAACCCGGTATTCTATCGGATTCCAATACTTCATATCTATCAGCCTCATCCGTAACCGGCTGTTTTGATGTAACGCCTGGGTCTTCTTGGGGAGAGGTAACCGGGGGGATTTCCTGGGCTTTATCTGATAGATTGCCTGGATTAACGCACCCACTCAGCATCAGCAGCAAGAGGCTGATCATTAGGAACAAAATAATTTTGCTTGAGTCCTTATCCATAATCACTCACCAACCTATTATAAATTTTTTCTATAGGCTCTTATTCCCAGCCCAACCGCCAGATACAGAATTGAAGCAATGATCCCATTGATAGGGGAAACCAAGATCTCTTTTCCGGCTGCAATGCTGATATAACCTGATATTACTAGCAAATTTATAAGCGAATCCTCCACCGTATGCAGAATAACACAGGGCCAAACTGACTTTGTCACCCGGAAAAGCTCAGTGAACATCACCGTCCAGCTTAAGAATGTAGTAAAAGCAACAACGACATAGATAGCCCGACTGACCGGCATTACCGCTTGAATATCCGCCTCCGGCAAAAAAACCAGATAATATGGGATATGCCATGCTGTCCACACACAGCCGACGATGAGATACAGCTTCCAGTCATTAAGATTCAGTTTGAGAAGTTGGGAAGTCAGATAACCGCGCCAGGCAGTCTCCTCAAAAAAATCGATAATAAAATTAATTAACAAAGTACTGCCAAACGCCAAAATAAAAGGTCTGAAGTCAAATGCGGACAGATCTATCCAATTCGTAGCCGCTCCAATCAGCAGAACGATCGCGGTTACGACCGGGAAAATTAAAATAGAAGCCAGATACCATTTTATATTTCCTCTAAAATTTGGTTTTAAACCAAGCTCTTTAAAGCTGAGCCTTGAAAATAAAATAAGCGCCAAGGCAGTCAGCAGAGGCAATACCAGCCATATCCCCATACCCAGGGTATCCCCTTCGGGCTGCCCGGTGAGGACAGAATCAACCAGAACCCCTAGCCACCCGCTGATAATAACAATGAAAATAAATACCCCAAGATTTCGGCCACCCTTTTTATCCATTCCGACCCCTCCCCATAGTAAAACCGTCACAAAATTAAAGCAAGGTAATATGTTGCGTATTTATTATATGCAACATATTACCTATTGTCAACGAAGAAATTAATGAAGCAATTCTTTTACCGAAACATATAATAAAATGGAGGATTAAGAAATCGTCCTTACCCCCGAATTTGTATCTAAAATTAATTCCGTTTGTCCCCTCAGGGGACAACGTGAATTAATTTTAGATGTCCTTACTTTACCCAGTTAATACGCCATCTTTCAGGAGACTCCATGTCTTGCCATAATCTGTTGACTTTACAAGCCAAAAATTATCCTTAATTGCGTATATATTTTCTGATATTTGTCAACATAATGGATGGCCAAAACAAATCGTTTTGCAAATCAAAGCTGTCACCGATACCGTAAATCGTGCCTCCGTTTACAGTTGTCTTAAATGGAGGACTATTGGGAAT
The DNA here is from genome assembly GCA_964464665.1 of uncultured Syntrophomonadaceae bacterium. Lineage (GTDB taxonomy): Bacteria > Bacillota > Ch66 > Ch66 > Ch109 > CAYXHK01. The sequence goes on along the minus strand of CAYXHK010000101.1, from coordinate 275 downwards.
AAGTTTTATTCCTTCTCCGATTTTGACAGTATATGGGCCTAGCCATATATCCCCTGATTTACCTCCATGGGACACGACTACCTCCCTTCTGCCGACAAGGGCAGTCCCAGGTAATTTCGATGCTACGGCTGGTGTCTTTCGGTCCCAAAGACTCAGCTATTGAGGATCACCCCCGCCTGCGCGGGGAACATTTTATTTTTTTAGTTAACTGGGGTTGTCAGCTGTAGAACGGCACATTAGTACCAAACCAAACCGCAAATTAAAAATCCAGTGAA
>CAYXHK010000100.1:0-8009 GCA_964464665.1 uncultured Syntrophomonadaceae bacterium | reverse complement strand
GTTTCCCAGCCGGCCAGTCCAGCCACCAGACTGCTGCCGAAAAATAAAGCCAGGGAGATGATTCCGATGGTTCCGGCTATGCCCCAGCCCAGGGTAAAAAGCTCCAACACCAGCCCCGCCAGACCGATGGTCAGTAACAGCGTTCCGACTAAAGGCTGATTTGCCCACCGGGCAAGCTTTTCCGCTGCGGAAATATCAAAATCAACTACCTGCGCTCCAGCCACGCCCAAAAATTGCAGCACTTCGTCCGGAGAACGGCCAATGAAATCGGTTATGCCCAATTCTTTGGCCCGAGTCGCCCCTAAGGTCAGGAGTTTCCCTTTTTCAATCACCCCGGGAATCTCAATATCCGCATCCACCATTGCCGCCGCAAGCTGCGGATCGCGTCCGTGCGCTCTGGCCGTTTCCGCCATTTCCTCTCTCCAGGCGGAAACGGTTTTTTCATCAGTTGGCTGCGTTTCCCCACCCAAAGAAAGCATTCGCGGCTCCGCGGCACCGATCGTACTGGCGGGGTCCATAATCACCTTGGGACAAGCGAGGGTGATCAAAGCTCCAGCGGATAAGGCCCTATGGGTTACCAGAGCCGCAGTTGGGGTTCGGGCAGCCATGATCTGATCCCGGATCTCCATGGCTGAATCAATTCTCCCCCCCAAGGTATTGATCTCTAGAATAACCCATGCGGCGCGTTCCTTTTCCGCCTCAGCGTACGCCCGTTCCAAAAATTTAGTCAGACCCGGTTCAATCGTGCCTTCCACTTTTACTACATACACGACTGGTTCGTTCTCGGCCGCCCACAGGGGCATCAGGATGGTGAACATAAAGGAGATGATAACTAAAACGGCTATCACAATCCAGATCATTTTGAACGCTTTCCGATTTCGGCCAAAGCCCATACTCCATCCCTCCCAGCACAAAAATAATTGATATGGATTAAGGCCTGGCAGTTAAATCTCTACCAGGCCTACAAATCTTCAGAAATAAGAACCCACGGAGATCCAGTCTGCCAAACCACCTGATTCTTAAATTCCCAACTTACTATTAGTATTAATAATTAATCTAAAACTAATTCGGCTCCGCTTAAGCAAGTATCGTAATCACCTGACGCTTACTTATATTTGCGTTTCCGCGCCGCTTCCGATTTCTTTTTGCGCTTCACGCTAGGTTTTTCGTAGTGTTCCCTTCTCCTGGCTTCCGCCATAACACCTGCTTTTTGACATGATCTCTTAAACCGGCGCAGGGCACTATCAAGGGATTCATTTTTTCCTACTTTGACTTCGCTCACTTGTATCCCTCCCTCCACCTTGGAGATAATGCCAAAAGAATAAGGTTGAACCATGCTGGTTCCCCCGCTTGACACCAACGTTGCCAAGATACTGAATTATTATACTATACACATTCGAACGCGTCAACAAAAGCTTAACCTGGTTAAAGGCTTAATCTGGTTGCTTAATCTAGTCACTAGGTGCTTAACCGGGTGGCCATTGCATAGAGCGGCCGCCTAACAGATGGTAATGCAAATGATTAACCGTTTGCCCCCCGTCCTCCCCGGCGTTGCTGACCAGCCGGTAGCCGTTCTCCGCCAATCCGGCGGCTCGGGCAATCTTGGAAGCACACACCTGCAAATAACCCAGCAGCGCTTGATCCGCTTCCCCGACCTCCGTCAGGGAACTGAGATGCTGTTTGGGGATTATCAGGATATGTACCGGTGCCTCTGGGTTGATGTCGTGAAAGGCCAGGACGCGTTCATCTTCGTAAACCGTCCGGTTTGGAATTTCTCCCGCCACAATCCGGCAAAACAAACAATCGTGCAAACTTAACACCCCCTTCACTTTAACCTATTCCCACCTAAGGATAAATTCTACTGCCGGCAGATTCTTCCGTTTAGCCTTTTAATTATGTTAACCTTAAAATTATGGTTTAATAACCTTTAGATTTCGGTTGATTCGATTAAACGGCCCCAGGAAAACTCCGGGCTACCCGGTTGCAGGATGACCGAGACTAAACTCCCGGCGAATAAGGGTTCGTGGGCAGGGCTTAAATTCCCCGCAGATAAGGGTTTCTTGGTTGAACCCAATCTATCCGCAGTCGGGATCGCCACCCGCAGGTAATTATCCGTATACCCGATCCAACACCTGATTGCTGAGCCGCCCAGTTTGACCGGCTCGCCCTGCTCCATTCCGTCTAAAACCCCGCCTTTCGAATTTAGGAGTTCCGTTTCTTCCTCCAGCAATACGGTTAAGGTTTTACCAGCAAATTGCGCGGCAAAACGCAGTTTCAGTTCGGAAGTCAAAGCCAGCAGCCGCTGACTGCGGGATTCTTTAACCTTTGCCGGCACCTGCTCCTTAAAAGCGGCAGCCGGGGTACCGGTGCGCGGACTATATTTAAAAACATGCAGATCGCTGAAGCCCAGCTCTTGAATAGAATCGTAACTCCTTTGAAAATGGGCCTCGGTTTCTCCCGGGAAACCCACCATCACATCGGTAGTTATGGCCAGACCCGGAATCTCTTTCCGTAAGCGTTCGACTATATTCAAATACTGCCCGGCCGTGTAGGGTCGGTGCATTTCCCGCAGAATCTGATCGTCTCCACTCTGCAAAGGAATATGCAGATGCCGACAGAGAACCGGAGACTTTACCATAATTTCGAGCAGCGCTTCGGGTATTTCCGTTGGTTCTAAAGAACTGATGCGCAGCCGCCGCAAACCCGGTACCCGCTCCAAAATAAGCTGAACCAAATCCGCTAAATTAGGGTGCCCTTTTTCATCCCGCCACTCCAGGCCGTACGCGGAAGTATGAATCCCGGTCAGGACTATTTCCGCAAAACCCGCCGCCACCAATTGGGAAACCTCGTCCACCACCCGCTCGGCGGGCCGGCTGCGTACCGGACCGCGGGTATAGGGAACGATGCAGTAAGTACAGAATTGATTGCAGCCATCCTGCACTTTAACTTGAGCCCGGATTCGATTCCGTTCCAAAGACAGCGGCAGTTCCTCAAAAGTACGGGCGTTCCCAATATTCTGCACCAGATTTAACGGTTTCCCCCGCTCCCCCCCGGCGGCCAGCAAATCTGCCAACTGCGGCATTATCTGCGCCCGGTCCTGATTACCAACGATCAGGTCCACCCCGGGTATTTCCATAATCTCATCCGGGGCCCGCTGTGCGTAACAGCCCATTACTACCACTAAAGCGTGCGGGTTTTGCCGACGCGCCCGGCGAATCATTTGCCGGGATTTACGGTCCCCCAGATGGGTAACGGTACAGGTATTAATCAGATAAACATCGGCGGTTTCGGCAAAATCCCGAACCGAGTATCCCTGTAAACGAAAAAACTCGAGCACTGCCTCGGTTTCCTGTTGATTAACCTTACAGCCCAGCGTATGGGCTGCCACCGTTTTTGCCACTATCATAAACCTCCTGCCCCACCCAGGTCGCCCCACTCGTATAAAAGCATGGTCAATACCGTAAACCCGGCCGTTTCCGTGCGCAGGATTCTTGGCCCCAACGAAACGGGAATCACCCCGGCGGCTCGCGCCTGCTCAATCTCTGCTGCTGAAAAACCGCCTTCCGGGCCAATAAAAATCCAAACCGATCTCGGGATGTCCGCCCGCTCCCTAAGCACCGGCTTTATGAAACAAGCTGACTCATCCTCCCAAGGGATTAGACATAAATTCGTTTCCGGGTCCGGGAGCGCTTTTAAAACCTCATTAAAACTAATTGGCAGATCTACCCGCGGAATCAGCGAACGCTGACTTTGCCTTGCCGCCTCCGCAGCCACCTTCTGCCATCGCTGCTGCCGCTTTACCGCCCGGTCCGGCTCCAGCCGGACAACCGTCCGCTCGGTCACCAAGGGAATGACTCTGGCTGCCCCAAGCTCAGTCCCTTTTTGGATAATCAACTCCATTTTATCACCTTTAGGCAGTCCCTGAGCTAGAATAACTTTAAGCGGCGGCTCGCGTTTAACCGTTATGTCTGTTTCCGGCTCCGCCTCCAAGGTCACGAACACTCTCGGACCATTAATCTCCCGAATGCGAGAAAGGTACTCATTCCCCTGACCATCAAATACCCGCACCTGCTCCCCCGGCTGCAGCCGCAGAACGCGAGCCAGATGATTCGCCTCCGGGCCCTCAATTATGGCCTCTCCCTGCTTAATCCGCTCCGGGGGAACATAAAACCGATTTAAACTCATTCTCCTTGCTCTCCCTACCACCCGCTCAGACAATTTGAGGTTAAGCACTCTTTTTCCTGGAAACCAGCCATAATGATTAGGCGAATTTGTGGTAACCAGCCCCTTTATAAGCCGGGGTTTAGCCGGGTATGACGATTCACGTTATTACGCCGGGCTAATTACAGCTTAAGCCTGATCCCGGGTAACAATGACCGTGGACCATTCACCCTCATCCATAACTTCTAACAGCTTAAATCCCCGCGCTTCCAGTTCTTCAAGCACTTCGGCCAAACGGCCCTGAATAATACCAGCCCCGATAAAAATCCCGCCCGGCTTTAACCGGGCATAAGCGGAAGGAGCCAAGCGCTTAACAATCGCGGCGATTAAATTGCCGGTGATGATATCCGCCTGCAAACTTTCCGCCGGTTCCAAAAGGTTGCCGGTCACTATTTGCACACGATCTTCTACCTGATTCGTCAAAACGTTCTCCTGGGCAATGGTTACGGCCAGCGGGTCCAAATCAATAGCTAAAACTTGCGCCGCACCCAGTTTGGCCGCAGCAATCGCCAGAATCCCCGAACCGGTGCCCACATCGACAACCGTATCCCCAGCGTCATGTATATAATTCTCTAAAGCCTTTAAACAATGCACCGTAGTCGGATGGGTGCCGGTGCCAAAAGCCATGCCCGGGTCGAGATCGATCACCACTTCGCCAATTTCGGGCCGGTAATTTTCCCAAGACGGTTTAACCACAATCCGGTCGGAAATCTTGACTGGATGGTAATACTGTTTCCAGTTGTTCGCCCAGTCTTCCTCAGTAACCTGACTGAAAGAAATCTGACCCTCCGCCCCCTGAAAGTGCGACCATAATTCTAAAAGCCGCCGCCTAAATTCCTGCAATACGGCTGGTTCTTCCCCCACTCGGCCGTCTTCATTAATATCCAGAGGCAAATAACCTTTTACCGTAATTAAGTCCCCCTGCAGCGCCTCCAGGGGCAAATTGTAACAATCCCAGCCGGCTGAGCGGGTATACTCCTCCAGGAGTTGGGGGTCTTCAATAACCACCCCACCAAACCCCAGGTCATGATACAGATTGGCTACCGCATCCGCGGCGGCCGGGGTAGTGGTAATTTTGATTTCCTGCCAGATCACTGCCGCACCTCTTCCGCCCGCAGCGCGGGCCTAATGTCTGAAGTTTATGTGCCTAAATGTTTGAGACTGTTGTTTAGATCTAATTGATCTAATGTTTGAGTATATTGTTCAGTTCCAACTAAATGATAGGTCCAAATGTTTAAGATTCAAGCTTTACCCTTGCTTCAAAGGTTTAACCGATTAAGGCATCCTTTACTTTATCGAAAAAGCCTTTATCTTTGTCTTTTTCTTTTTTTTCTTTTTTTTCCTTGATCTTAATCTTATTTACTTCCACATAACCGGTCCCGCCTTCTTCCAGCTGGTACAGGCCCATGGTTACGCCGAGTTTCTGCAAAAGCTCTTTTTGTTCCGAGTTAAGCCGGCTGGGGGTTGTGACCTCCACCCGGATATGCAGATCCCCTTTGCTGCTCCCCCGCAGACGGGGCATACCCTTCCCTTTCAACCGGAAAACAGAGCCGGTCTGAGTCCCTTCCGGAATCTTCAAAGCCGCTTGCCCTTCCAAAGTAGGCACTTCGATTACGGTGCCCAAAGCAGCCTGCACCATGTTAATGGTAACTTCGATGTTAAGGTCATCATTTCGTCGTTTAAATAAGGAGTGCGGTTTTACATAAATAAAGATATATAAATCCCCCGGGGGTCCTCCGCGCAGCCCAGCCTCTCCTTCGCCGCTCATCCTTAAACGGGATTCATTATCAATGCCGGCCGGCACCTGCACCTTCAGTTTCCGGACCCGACGGACCTTACCCTGACCGCGACATTCCGGGCAGGGTTTTTCAATAATCGTCCCTTCTCCCCCGCAATGGGAACAGGACCGAACGGTCTGAAAACGGCCCAAAGGGGTATTCTGGACAACCCGGATCTGACCGGTTCCCTGACAAGAGGTACACTTCACCCGCTGGGTGCCTTTGGCGGCCCCCGTACCATGGCACTCCGTGCAATCCTCATTGCGCGGAATCTCTATTTCCCTATCCGCCCCGGCGAAGGCTTCCTCTAAGGTTATCTCCAAATCCAGCCGAAGATCCGCCCCAGTTTGCGGCCCGCTGCGCTGTCGGCTGCCCCCAAAGCCTCCGCCAAAAACTCCTCCGAAAAAACTTTCGAAGATATCCATGGGGTCGCCAAATCCGCCCCCATACCCGCCAAAACCGCCTCCACCAGCCCCCGGCTGCTCAAAGGCGGCATGGCCATACTGGTCGTAAGCGGCTCTTTTGTCAGGGTCACTTAAAACTTCATAAGCCTCATTAATCTCTTTAAACTTTTCGCCGGCATTTGGATCATCTTTATTGCGATCCGGATGAAACTTCAAGGCTTGCTTACGGTAAGCTTTTTTAAGCTCCGCCTCACTAGCCCCGGAACTTACTCCCAAAACCTCGTAATAGTCGCGCTTACTCATCCTACAGCTCCTCCAGTTGGCTAAGGGTGATTTACGCAAACCACCCTCGCCTGGAAAACTTAAACCTAACCAACCCGAACCCGGGATTCCTCCCTCGTCCGCCTCAGGGTTAATTAATTATTATTTGTCCTCTTTTTTATCCTCATCAACCATCGTATAATCAGCGTCTACCACTGATTCATCCTTAGCTGCGTTGTCCTCAGCCGGCTCCGCACCCGGTTCCGGCTGGGCCGCAGCATCTTGATATATCTTCGAAGAAAAGGCGTACAGTAAGGAGGTGAGTTCCTCGCTTTGCTGCTTAATCTCCTCTAAGGGCTTGGTAGCCAGGTTCTCTTTCAACTGGTTCTTCAGTTCTTCGATTTTGGCCCGTTCTGCCGCGTCCCCTTTATCACCCAGTTCACTCAAGGTTTTTTCCGTTTGGTACACTAGGGAGTCGGCATTATTGCGGGCTTCCGCTTCTTCAAACCGTTTCTTGTCTTCTTCTTCGTTTTCTTCCGCATTTTTGCGCATTTTCTCAATTTCATCGCTCGTCAAACCGCTGGAGCCGGTAATCGTCACCATCTGCTCCTTACCGGTACCCAGGTCTTTAGCGGAAACATGCACGATCCCATTGACGTCAATATCAAATTTAACCTCAATCTGCGGCACTCCGCGGGGAGCCGGAGCAATACCGTCCAGGATAAACCGGCCCAAGGTCTTATTGTCACCGGCCATTTTCCGTTCGCCCTGCATCACGTGAATTTCTACACTCGGCTGCATATCCGCGGCCGTGGAAAAGATCTGTTTCTTTTCGATCGGGATGGTGGTATTCCGTTCAATCAGTTTCGTAAAAATGCCGCCCATGGTTTCAATTCCCAAAGAAAGGGGAGTAACATCCAAAAGTACAATGTCGCCGGTTCCTTTGCCGGACACGATATCCGCCTGAATCGCGGCTCCCATGGCCACTACTTCATCGGGGTTGATCCCTTTATAAGGCTCCTTGCCGGTAACGTCCTTAACCACTTTTTCCACCAACGGAACCCGGGTCGAACCACCGACCAGAATTACCCGCTGAATATCTTTCGCTTCCAGTTTCGCGTCGGCGATCGCCTGTTTCATGGGACCAATCGTCTTTTCAACTAAGTCGCGGATCAAATCCTCAAATTTGGCCCGACTTAGGGTTAGATCCATATGCTGAGGCCCAGCGGAGGTTGCGGTAATAAACGGCAGATTGATATTCGCCGTGACCACGGTGGACAGTTCAATCTTGGCTTTTTCCGCCGCTTCCCGCAACCGCTGCAGCGCCATCTTATCGTTACTCAGA
>CAYXHK010000099.1:0-8136 GCA_964464665.1 uncultured Syntrophomonadaceae bacterium | reverse complement strand
ATCTGCTCATCCACCGCCACGATGATATCCAAATCGAGCAGACCCGCCTTATCCGCCGGACCGGACCGGTGCACCTCGATTACTACGCCATAGTCCACCGGCAGTTGATAGTAAGCCGCACTTTCCGCAGTGACTTCCCCTACCAGCTTTACCCCCAGCGCTGGACGGACAATCTGTTTTTCCTTAACCAACGAATCGATAACCGTTTTTACCTGATTGATGGGGATGGCAAAGCCCATTCCTTCGAAACCCTGGATCGCGATCTTGATCGTGTTTATGCCGATGATTTCCCCTTTAACGTTTACCAATGCCCCCCCGCTGTTCCCGGGATTAATTGCGGCATCAGTTTGAATTAACTGGTAGGCATTCCCTTCTTCCGTAGTCAGCTGCCGATTTAATCCGCTGATGACGCCAACGGTAACGGAACGGGCAAATTTTATGCCCAAGGGATTTCCGATGGCCACCGCAGTTTCCCCTACGCTCACCTGCTCGGAATCCCCAAAGCTGGCGGCGACTAAATCCGAAGCCTTAACCTGCAAAACCGCTAAATCGGTGTACGGATCCCGACCTACTAAATCAGCGGCTAGTTCCCGGCCATCCGCTAAAGTAACTAAAATTCGGGAAGCGCCCTGGACTACGTGATTATTCGTGACAATATAACCATTTACAGCGTCAAAGACTACCCCTGAACCGGATGCATCCTCCCCGATCTGGGATAAAAATCCCCCTTGCTGTTTATTGATTATTCCGACTACAGCCGGGGAAACGGATTGAGCAATCGTCACCACCGGATTTGGCGCCTTTTCATCTCCAACTTGGTTAAACAATAGACTAGGAGTTCCCGAACCAGCAGGATTGCCGGTATAGCTGCCGGGACTCCTCTGCGGGCCGGGCAGAAATTGATATAGCGCGCTGCCGATTAATACCAGGACAACGAAGATCAGAAATAAGGGTAAGTATTTAGACCCCCGTTTTGACTTAACTGATCCAGTATCTTGTTCCAAGCCTGCATCACTTCCTTCAGAAAAATTTATTTACTTTAGCTTGCCCTTTAAGCCTAGATAAAAACAAACCGGAAAAACAAAACCGTCGGTAAAATTTAACCGCCGGTTTAAATCATTTAATAACGGATTTATAACACCAATCCTGGTTTATTGCTTTAGTTTTTGCTTAAATATTCTTTATTTTTGCATTTGTTTTCATCATTTTTTAAACGCATTTTTACATTGCCTTAAATATTTTTTTGTTATCGCATATACATTTTGTTTAATTCTCCGGTCAGAGCAGTGATTAGTTATAGAAACTCAAGCCGCGCGCCCAGTCCGGTAAACTTCTCTACTATGTTTTCATAGCCGCGGGAAATATGGTGCACCTGACCGATGTCGGTTTCTCCTTCAGCGGCCAGAGCGGCCAGCACCAAGGCGGCACCGGCGCGTAAATCAGTCGCTTTTACGCAGGTCCCGTAAAGTTTATTCCCGCCCTTAATCACGGCCGTATGGCCCTCTAGTTTAATCCGGGCGCCCATCCTTTTCAGTTCATCGACTACCTGAAAACGATTCTCAAAAACGTTTTCCACAATCACACTGGTCCCTTCCGCCAGACTAAGCAGAGCCATGAACTGAGACTGCATGTCCGTAGGAAAACCAGGATAAGGCATAGTCTTGATATCTACCGCCGAAATTTTGGTCGAGCCTAAAACCCCGATGCAATCATCCTTTTCCCAAATCTGGACTCCGGTCTCCCGTAATTTGGCCACAATCGGCTGAACGTGCGTAGGGATAACATTTTCCAGGGTAACCTGCCCGCGGGTTATGGCCGCGGCAGTCATAAAGGTTCCGACTTCAATCCGGTCCGGAATCACCGCGTGTCGAATGCCTTTTAATTCTGAAACACCTTCAATTTTTATGATATCAGTACCAGCGCCCCGAATCCTGGCACCCATCGCATTTAAAAAGTTCGCCAAATCTACAATCTCTGGTTCTTTGGCGGCGTTTTCAATAACGGTTTGTCCCGATACCACCGAAGCGGCCATCATAATGTTTTCTGTAGCGCCCACGCTGGGAAAATCCAAATAAATACCGCTTCCTTTTAACGAACCGGCCTTTACTTTAATATAACCATGCTCCAGTTGGGTTTGATATCCGAGCAGCTGCAACCCTTTTAAGTGTAAGTCCATCGGCCGCGAGCCAATATTACAGCCTCCGGGGAGACTGATCTCGGCGATTCCGCAACGGCCAGCAATTGAACCTAAAAGCAGGTTTGAGGCCCGCAGTTTTTTCGCCTGCTCATAAGGGGTTTTATAATCTATCTGATCCGGCACCCGAATGCTGACGGTATCGGCTGCCAGCCATTCGGCCTCAGCCCCTATACCGCGAATAATATCCAGTAGTATCTGCACATCCCGAATAAAAGGTACATTCTCGATGATGCTTTCTCCCTTAGCCAGGACACTGGCGGCAATCAGGACCAGAGCGGCATTCTTGGCTCCGCTTATTCTGACTGTACCGGTGAGAGGCTTGCCGCCTTTCACCCTGATTCTATCCACGCGGGTTTCCCCCTTTAATGACCGATGTGGTTCGGCTGATATATTTTGTGCTGCTTCCATAATATTCCCCGAATTCCAAAACTATGACCATCTATGGCCAATGTCTTTAGCGAAATTGTCCTATAAAGAATATCTTCTGTCAAGGAACTAAGCGGTCAATTGTCGAAAAAAACCTTTGTAAACCGCTTTTAAGGCTTAATTTGGCAAACCCTGACTAGACGACGGCAACGTGACCATCCCTTATAATATAACCATCCCCGTTTAATTAAATCAGGTTTGAAGCGGATCTGCCCGGTTTTCCAAAGCGGCTTCAGCCGCGCGACGGGCTGCCCACTGCCTGAAGTTTTGATCAAACTGCCGCAGGTTTACCTTCAGACTATGTTCCAAAGCTTGATTTAAGCTATACCCCTGACCCAGCCGCTCGATAATCTGGTTAATCCGCTCCGGGCCGAATTCAGCGTTAATGTATTCAATCGCCCGCAGTGATTCCCAATAAGCCAGCATCTGATTCGGCAGACAATCAAAACGGGTATCCATCTCGGTCAGCGGATACAGCTTTGAAAAAATTTCCGTTTCGACCGCGGTGACGGCGGTTAGCGGCAGTTTTTCCGGCGAATTTCTTTGGATCTTATCTTCCAAAGTCAGGAAGGGATTCGAAAAGGCAAAGCCAGTGATTTGTTTTTCTTGCCATTGCGCGACTCCTTCGGTAAACCAGCGCGGGTAATTACCCCCGGTCAGGTAGTCGATAACGTAATGGGTATACTCGTGAGCTACGGGACCGCTTTCCCTAAAAGTGACTGCGTCCAATCCTCCGTCTGGCCCGGCAGCCCAAGCATTTGGGGATAAAATTCTAATCGTCCCAATCCAGTAAACCCCTAAGGCGGCCTCATCCGCTGGCCAGCCAAAACACCGGGCCAAAGCGTCCCCGTTCGGATAGATTACCACTGGTACTTTACGACCCGGAACAAAACCTAGACTCTGGTTGACCGAAGCAAAAATACCCTCCGCGGTCTCTAAAACTAAGCCGGCAGCATTGGCATCAACGTCTTGATATTTAATCCGAAAATGTTTCCCCTCTAAAACCTGCAGGTGCTGATTTTGCAACTCCAGGACGATTCGGGACCCCTCCCGGAAAGCTCCATAAAAATAACTTTTTAAGGTTCCTGGATTACGCAAACCGGCAACAAGCAAGGTAAGCGCGCCTAACAAGGCCAGGCAGCGCCACCAATTGCGGATACCCCCCCATAACTTCCTCAATTTGGCCCACCCCCACTAAATTATAGCAGAGGTAGCGAAGGCGCGGGTATTGAAAATAATGGGATCAAGGCTGTTTATTTGTTGGCTGAGCCAAAAATAATGCCACCGTTTCCGGTGGCGGTTCAGCTGCTTTAACTTATGTAATGTTTTACTTATGTAAGATTTAACTTATGGTAGTATTTTACTTATGTAAGGTTTAAAGTTTGAAACTAAAACCCTGTTTCATTTCGTTTTGTGCCTTTCGCAGAAAGGAATATGCGTCCGCTCATCAGCTAAGTCAACGGTAAATGTTTAATTTCGTTTTGTGCATTTCGCAAGAAAGGAATGGTCAATGGTAGTTATGTAAGTTTTACTAACCGGTCGCATAAGTCTCAATTAGCGTAAATACTTGGCCGGATTAACCGTTTTTCCGCCGGTAATTACTTCAAAGTGCAGGTGCGAACCGGTGCTGCGGCCGGTACTGCCTACCCGGGCGATAACCTCTCCCTGGGTTACCCGGTCCCCGACCTTGACGTTAAGCGAGGAACAATGGGCGTACCGCGTAAGTACCCCTCCGCCATGGTCCACAACAACCATTTTTCCATAGCCACCGCCCCAGCCAGCCTCAGTTACCTTTCCATCCTCGGCCGCCCGAATCGAGTCTCCGGTATTACCGTTAATGTCCATACCAGTGTGGAATCCCCCGCTTCGGCTACCATATCTGGAAGTAATCGAACCGCGCAAAGGCCACGCTAAACGGCCGCTGCCCCCGGCTGTGACCGAACTTCCTGACGAACCACGTGAAGCTAAGAGCACTCCGGTTCCCTGAAGCACCACTTGCTTAACCGGTTCCTGGATAATCTGTTCCGCGAGGATGTTTTCCTCCATCGTCAGCTCGTTTTGCCGCACTATTTGATAGATTACTTCCCGGCTGCCGGGTTTTCCTTGCTGTTCCACCTTCCGAAAACCGCGCAATCTCTCATCGGTTTCCTTTACTTCCACCGGAAAATCTATAGACTCGGTAACTTTTTTCTCAACAGTGACCCGCACATTAATCAGCGGGGTCGGACAGGTTAGATTCAGCACCTGTCCTAAATCCAGATCCTCCGATTCCAGCTCATTGGCTGCCAGTAAATCGGCTACCCGCAGATCATTTTCCCGGGCGATAGTCCAGAGGCAATCTCCGGCTTGAACCGTATAACTGACCATTTGCTCAGTTCCCCGCATTATCTGCTCCACAGCTTCATCAACGAGGAGAATCTGATCAACTTCTGCCCGAGTCGGTTCAATATTGATTGATTCAACAAAGGCTATTTCCTTCAGCTCTTCGCCGGGTGCCAATTGAAGGTAGTGCTGTTTAACCTGTTCCAAGACGGTGGCTGCCGCTTCCTCGTCCGCCACCAAAATGCTGTTTTCTCCATTGATTTTAATCGATGCTGCCTTGACGACGAAATCTGCTTCTGCCAACAGGCGCTCCATTTCCAACTGATCGGCATATCCGGATACAATAAATTTGCGCTTCATTTGCAGATCCTGGGCTAATTCAACCGTGCTGCCACCCATGGCTTGGCTCTTCATGCTCATAACTTGGGCTAAAGCCTTGTCCACGACTTCCCGGTTAGCGGCTACCCCAATTACTTTTCCGTCTATCGTAACTTCCTGAGGCCCATAAGCGTTAACTATATAGGTGCCCGGAATCATTAAAAGCGAAATCGTTATTAAAGTTATAATCAGGTTTCTGCGACTGATTTTGCTGCAGGCCTTGGTTATTGCCGGCCAGGCTTCCCGCATTTCTTGACCGCCTCCTAAATCACAAAAATAAACTAGTTAAACCAATGTTTAACTAGTAACCCGATTATAACATTAAAGTTGTCAGCCAAAAACCTACCAAAATGGTATAGTGTTCCTGGCTGGCCAACTTTAGTTTTAATTTTTTTGGTTTAGCAGCTGCTGAAGCAGGCGCTGTGCCTGAATATAGACAGCCACCTCCAAACGTTTTCTTTGGATGGCGCAGCCCAAGTCATATGGTTGGTAAATGTTTCCGTTAAAAGACTGGGCATTCGCGTGGCAGCCCCCGCCGCAATAAAAACGGGCCCAACAGTTGGCGCAAGCCGGCTTTCCATAAATATTGGCTCGCCTAAAATCTGCGGCAATGTTCCAGGCAATCTCACTCTCCGCCCGTAAATTGCCCAGAAGATATTCCGGGCGGCCGACAAACTGATGACAGGGGTAAATGTCCCCTTCCGGGGTAATGGCCAAATACTCGGTTCCGGCCCCGCAGCCCTTCAACCGTTTGGGTAAACAAGGCCCGTGTTCCAGGCTTAAATCGAAATGGAAAAAATTAAATTTGGGCTGACCGGCCTTTTCCCTTTCCAGGATCGTCCCGGCCAATCTCTCGTACTCCTTAAAAATTTGCGGCAGGTCCGCCGGGCGCAGGGCATATTCCTCCGGATCCGGCGCCACTACCGGCTCCACCGAGATTTGCTGAAAACCTTGATCCGCCAAGTGCAGAACATCCTGCGCAAAATCCAAATTAGCCCGGGTATAGGTTCCGCGAACATAGTAATTCTGGTGCTGTCGGGACTCCGCCAAAGCCTTAACCGGCGGCAGCACTTCCGCATAACTGCCGCTTCCATCTGCAAAAACCCGCATTTGATCGTGCACCTTGGGTCGCCCGTCTAAACTGAGCACCACACTGATCTGCTCCCGATTGAGATACTCCTGTATCTCCTGGTCCAAAAGCACCGCATTCGTGGTTAAAGTAAATTGAATCTGCTTGCCTTCCTTCGCCTCCAGCTGCCGGCCGTAAGCAACGATCTCCTTGACCACGGAAAAATTCAGCAAGGGCTCTCCCCCGAAAAAATCCACCTCACAATGCTGCCGATTTCCCGAGTGCTTAACTAAAAAATCCAGGGCCGCTTTCCCGACGTCCAAAGGCATTAGTTTACAGTCTCCACCAAAATTGCCGCGGGCTGCGAAACAATACGCGCAGCTTAAATTACAATCATGCGCCACGTTTAAACAAAGGGATTTGACCACACCCGGACTCCCAGCCTGGCCCAGATTCTCGAAATCACCCAGGCTCAGACTCCCAGCCTGCTCCAGACTCTCGGGATCACGCATACCCTTGCCCCGCAAGGGGTCAGGATTAAACAGGGTGCCTTCCCTGATTAAACTGGCGATTTCACCGGCTGCTTCCCGCAAATCATCCAAGGAACATTCCTCTTTACCCGGCTGCGCAGCCATTGCCGCTGCCAATGCCAAATCAAGGTCTCCCTGCTGGGCTTTAAGCGCCTCCAGGAGATCCCAGACCACCTGGTCTACCGCATGGATCGAACCGGTCCAGACATCTAGCACCAGCCGCAGTTCGCCGTATTGAAAACAGTGCAGGTCCGCCTGAAAATCAAAATCTCTTAGCTTGGGAAATTGCTTAAACACTTAATCACCTCCCGAAACATCCGCTTCATTTGTCCGTTTTGGTAAACTCGAAACTTAATCAATTATAACCTTGGCCCAGCCTCATGCCCACAAAAAAATGACTCCATGTATATGGAGCCATATTTCGCTCAAACACCAGTTGCTACTTTTGGCAGACTTGGTTTCCCACGGTACAAGAAGTCTTACAAGCCGACTGACAAGATGCCTGACACTCCCCGCATCCTCCGGTTTTAGCGGTCAGATTCAAAGCCGGTTTGATTAAAGTTTGAATATGCTTTTTGATTGCCAAAGATTACTCCCCCTTCCCAGATTACAGCAAAAATTATACCACAATTCTGCCGGCAGGTAAACCGTTCCATAGAAGCGCAAGTCCAAATTAGCAGCTGGTCACGATGCTCCTTCATTGAAATAGTCGCATCTAAGTCTAAATCGGGCAGTTTGCCTTGAGACTAAAGAAAGATTTTTTCAGGCAATTTGCGTCCAACACCTTGGTCACGATGCTCCTCCATTGAAATAGTCGCATCTAAGTCTAAATCGGGCAGTTTGCCTTGAGACTAAAGAAAGATTTTTTCAGGCAATTTGCGTCCAACACCTTGGTCACGATGCTCTTCCATTAATAAAAGCCTCTCTCGATTAGACCGAAAGAGGCTGCGTTCCAAATGGAGCGGGAGACGGGAATCGGACCCGCATAGCTGGCTTGGGAAGCCAGTGCTCTGCCACTGAGCTACTCCCGCAGAAATGGTGGCTCAAGCCAGAGTCGAACTGGCGACACGCGGATTTTCAGTCCGCTGCTCTACCAACTGAGCTATCGAGCCACTTATGTTAAATCCCTTAAACTTAACTCAGTTATTAAATTGAAAATAAAATGGCGGAGCTGACGGGAGTCGAACCCGCGGTCTCCTGCGTGACAGGCAGGC
>CAYXHK010000098.1:0-8143 GCA_964464665.1 uncultured Syntrophomonadaceae bacterium | reverse complement strand
AGCAGGCTTTCTTTAGGTTGGAATCTGAAGCGGGAGATTTCAAAGCTGAACTATAGAATCCATACAGATGCTATCAAAGAAAACTTAATCCCGCCAGAATTGACGCCATATCAAATTTCCATGACCTATGCCAATGAAGCTGATGTGCTTAATATTGCATTGTTTGGAATTACAGCCAAGCAGTGGCGGGAAGAATATCCTGATAAGAACGGGAATATCAGAGATTATGCAACATTAAACCAGTTGTTGGTTTTGGCTAACATGGAAAGCTATAATGCGATTCTGATTGAACAAGGAAAACCTCAATCAGAAAGACTTCAATTATTGAACCAATTAGCCATTCGTCAGTCGAACGCAATTCAGAAAATTGGGGCTGAAACAATAAAAAAATTGGAAGGTAAATAATAGCGTGCATTTTAAAGCATTCCGGCATGTACACACAGTTAGAGTGTAAAATTTTATGACGAGTGTGATCGAGAGGGCAAATAAGGCGATTTAACCACTAAATATAATAAATTCAGGAGACTTAGATCGCATCTTGCGTTCAACAGAAAAACTTTTATAGTTTAAACCAAGAGGTAAATATTTTGCAAGAAACCATCCGAGCTCTACCATTCCATCCAAACAAAGAAATATCGGAAAGCGTATTCGGTGAATCACCAACTGGTAATGAATCGCAACAAGCTCCATCTCAAGAAATGCTCTTTAATCAACTGAATGATTACCATCTGAACCACCCGGATATCAACGAAGCGAAAAAACTTGAAGAGTATTTTAAACTATTTGATATTTTCCGGGTGCGCAACCCACAGATGATAACGCTTATTCTGGCTGGAGCAAAATCCATTGCCACCAATCTCGGTCAATTTACCTTGGAAGAAGCCAACAGCATTCTTGGTTATATGAAGAAAAGCAATCGCGATAAAGTAATTCGTGAACTTTCCAAGAATGGCTGGATTGTTTCCGATGGCTTTAATTACCGGATGCCGGGAAGAGTCAGGTCTTTACTGATTCATATTTTTGCCTCTTTGGCCCGAGGGGAGTTAACAACTGCCGAGGAGATTAAGCTGATCACTTTTGAAGCGGAAATGGCTGATAATTACGGTCTCGACGAAGAACAAGCTGCAGCCAATACAACCATGGCTTTCCGTCAGTTGTCCTATTGGGAGCAAGTATTGGAACAAATTCTACAGAAAAGATCCCGCAGGGAAGTCGCTAAGATTGCCGAAGAGTCGAAAGACATCAGGAATGCTATTCGTTTGGTCAAAGATGAAATCAGTAAAAAGAGAAATATCTTTGCTAAAACAAGCTATGACGATTTTTTTAATGTAACCAGTTTATTGACAGAACAATTTACCAAAATACTCCAGATGGCTATCCAGTATTCCCGGGAAGACGGAAAAGCCATGGGCAAATATATATCCATGGAAATGATTGAAGAAATATTAAATGAAGCATCCCTGGAAGCTCTAGCCAGTTTCACCTTTAAAAATTTTTCAGCGCCCAAACAAGTTTTACAACTCAGAGAAGAAACGCTGCAATCGAGAACCATCGCCTTTTTTAATAATCAAAAAGAACTCATTGTTGATATGCCCGCTCCGGAACCGGTGGACATTGTCGAAGAAGAACTTATCGTCGAAAATAAACAAAACCCTTTGGAAATTTTCTACCAAGAGGTTTTATTGAAAATGGGAGAAAGATTTCAGGCTTCCATGGAAGAAGTTATATTTGAACCTACCCAAAATTTTGGGGCCGCCATGTATAAGACGGGCCAGTTGATTAAACTGACTAGAGAACTGAAAGAACTGGAAGAAAATCATCCCCGCAAAGAGGCCGTGACGCTGGAAGTAAGGGAAAACTTTAAAGAATTACCATATGGCCCAGTAGAGATTGTCAGTGAGTGTTATGTAGGGAGGCTGGAAAATGGATCTCCTGGAATTCAAGATAAATCCTGAAGCGCAGCGAATCTGCTCTTTGTTTCATTACGGTTGGGTTTCCAAAAAAGAGATCGGCAACCTGGAAACGGATATTCATCTTTTCCGGGATGTCCAACTTTATTTTTCCATGATGGGTTATGAATTATTGAACCCGCCGGGAACGGAATGGTATGTAATCAGACTCAAAAAAGAATTTGACAACAATTCCTTCGACTTTTTTCAAAAGCGCAATAAAGCTCTGGACCGGAGGCATTTGGCCCTTTTAACCATTATCTACGCCAAACTCATTATGCCCAAAAAATTAGGCCATATGGAAGAAGACGCCGCAATTTATTTAACCATTGATCAAATCGTCTTTAATTACGGTGAAAAATTCCGCAATGCTAAACAGCATCCCCGAAAGGCTATTGAGCAACTGCTCCGCCCTTTAAAAAAATACTATTATGTCATGGTGGACAAAGACAAAATTTTTCCCGGTCCCGCCCTCTATATGCTCCATAACGATTTGCTGATCGATCTTTGCGAGTTTGTAATCCAGGGAATAACCGACAACCTGAAAGCCCTGGCTCAAATCAAAGAGGAGGAAATGGTTAAAGAGGATGAAGTAAATGATTAAGGATTTTGCCAGCATCTTTTGGGGCTATCTGCCACCGACCAAAGAACCTTATCCGGTCCACAACAAAGTAAATGCCTTTATCGGTCCTTCCGGACATGGGAAAACAACAGCTTGGGATGGATTGCGTTTGATGCTCGGCGCGACTTCCTTTGAAAGCAAGAGACCCTTTTGGTTCTATGTCTATCCTGATAGCAATTGGGCTATGTTAAGGGTTGCTTTCTGGAATTTGCCGGTTAACCAGCAAAGGCCCTTTGAGGTGGAAGGTTACCGTCAGGACGAAGTAACGGCCTGCTGCCAGATCTACAAAACCAAACAAGATTCTTGGACTAAAGATTATTACCTCTTCGACGGAGAGTTTAACGACCTGTCGGACTTGCACAAAAATCCCAAAGCCTATAGCCAGGCGCAGTTGACGGAAACCAACTACCTGGGGAAACTGAAGAACTGCCTGGGGATCACCAGAGAATTCCGCAACTTGATGTCCATGAGTCCCGATACGGTCCGGGATGTGGTCAACTCCAGCCCCAATGCGCTGTTTAATTTGATCTTCGACCTGAAAGGGACCAAAACGTACAAAGAACGATATGATCAAAGCAAAGTCCGCTTGGCCCAGGAAAGCATCAATCTCCAAAGAGCGCAGGAGGAATTGACGGAAGCGGAGCAAAAATACCAGGAAGCGCAAGCTAAGGCCGAACGCTTTGCCGACTATCAAAATAAGACCCAAGAAGTGGAACAGACCGAATTAAAATTAAGAAAACTGGAGTATTATGAGACAGAATCCCAAATAGAAAAAAACAACCAAGAAATCAGCCAAATCGAGGAACAAATAAAAATAGAAAATGAAAAAGTGGCCAAACAAACCGCTGAACTGGAAATCCTAGCCGGAAAGATCACCTCAGCCCAAGAAGAATTGGTAAAATGCTACGAGCTGGAAGGAAAAATAAATTCGGCAATGGATGCTCTCAATGTCCAAAAAGGGGGAATGGAGACCACTTTAGAAAATTTGAGAACAGAAATCGAGCAGTTGGAAAGAATCCGGCCGCAAGATATTAATGAACTGGTTCAACTCAAAGAGGAACTGGCAGAAGAAGCTGATGAAGCTAAGCTAGCGTATTTAGCTAAAGCCAAAGAAAAAAAGGCGCTTCAGGAAAGAGTTGAAGCGTTAGAGAAGAATAATCTTCCTTACAAAGCCGATGTTAAAGAATTCAGAAGTGTTTTGCAGCAGAACGCTATTCAATACCTCATGTTGGCCGATGCTATTAGTATCAAGCCGGAAATGAAAAAATGGCAGGAAGCGGTAGAGGCGATCTTAGGGAATAACCGTTATCGGATTGTCGTGAAAGAAAAATATTACTTACCGGCTAAAAAGCTGCAGGAACAATACAAATATGGCGCAAGACTGTGTCTTCCCAAAAGGGGAGCGAAGGTCCTCAATCAGCCTAAAATCAACTATCCTACGGTACGCTCCGTCCTTAATGTCTCCCATCCTGAAAAAATAGAAGGATACCTAAGCTATTTAAACCATATCTATCTGGTCGATACGGTTGAACAAGGAGACCAACTGCAAAAGAAAGGCTTTACCAGCATTACGGCCCGTGGTTTGCTTCAGGATGAGGACGGATCCATCCATCTCAAATACCACAATTTATGCTGCGGCAAAATGGCCATTGAAGAAGAGTATGCCCGGACCAAAAAACAATACGAAGAAGTGGCCCAAGCTGTCCAAAAGCTTTACAATGATCTAGCAAAGCTGACTTCCGACCTGAACAGCCTGGAACAAGAAATCAATGAGCAGAGAAAACTGGAAAAGCTGCCTAATCTCAAAGAAGCTCTTATGACTAAGACCTCAGCCTGGCAACAAGTTTTGGATCAAATTGCCGCCGTGGCAGGACAGCGCCAGGAAGTTGGAAAGAAGAGAACAGAACTGAATGAGAGCCATACCGCTCTCCAAATCGAAAAAGCCAACGCTGCCAATACAAAAAGTAATGCGGAAAAAGAAATCAATAAATTAACAACCCGCTATACCAGTCTGCACAATGATTTGCGGTCCCTGCAGGCTGCTCTTGAAGACGCTTACCATAAGCTGAGGGAACTTCGAATTAGCACTGAAGAAATCGAATTTATCGCCTGCGATGTTCAAACTGCCCCTTTTGTAGATGCTAAAGGAAACCGCCTTACCGCTAAATACCTCAGCGATAAGCTGTTGGATTTGCAGAGAGAGCAGACCGATCTTTACGATCCCGGCGTCAACGAAAATATTGTGATGGTGGTTAAAGCCCAGGACGGTCAGGTCGAAAAACTGAGGGAACGCCTTAGCCACCTCGAAGAGGAAAGGGCAGAATGGGATCGGGAGTGCAAAGATCTGCTGGAACAACTGAAATCCCATATTAAGATGCTTATGAGAGAGTATATCACCGAGTTTCAAACTTTAGCCGATTTACTGAGAGCCACTGCCAAGGGGAAGCTGGAAGAGATCACGCCGGAACCGGAAACCTGGCAGCTTCATTTAGCGATCGGTTTTGACGGCAAAAAACCCAGCCCAATTGACGGACCGGATTTAAGTTCCGGACAGAAAGCCTGTACCAGCTTAATGCTTTTACTGGCTGCACTCAACAGTCAAAAAGAGGGGAAAGTGTCTCCCATCATGTTTCTGGATGAACCCAAGGCCAGGGTAGATGATGACCGGGGCAATGAAATCGGTCAATTACTGCAAGTAACCGATATTCAATACTTTATTACACACCAACAGGGAGAATCGCTAAAAAGTATTGATTGGATTGACCACGCTTATTCTTGCAGCGCCAGGGAACCGGGTAAGCAATTTGCCAATCCGCTCATCTTTAAACGAGCAAGGAGAAACATGTAATGTCCGATATTGTTGTGGAGACAAAGTATAGGGACGAGATTAAATACCCTGTAGCCAAAATTGAATCCGGCACGAGCTACATTGGGGTTAAAAAGACATTTTCCAAACCCCATGGCTTAACCGACATTATGGAAAGAATCGTCAAAGAATTAACGAAGGGTCCAAAGCGTTATGACCCTTTGATTTCACGTCTTAAAACAGACTATCTGATAAGAGATATCGAAAATGCCTTAGAGATCATGCTGATTGACGGCATGATAAAAAAATACAGTAAAAATACCCGGCCCAGAAAAAGTGACCTGACCTGGATCCCTGTCCTGCTTGAACTGGATAGCAGAGCTACAAAAGATTTGCTCCCACCCCAAGAAGAATCCGGGAATAAGTTACTGACGTTAAAAATTGAATTGACGGAAATCCTGGCTGGTATAAACAATGATTCCGTCAATCATCTATTGGCATGTATTAACGAACAAAAAATTAAAACCTTGGCAGGAGAGGAGGTATGCAGCCTCAAAGCTTGGCAGAAATACCGTTCTATCCTCTTAACCCTGGCTTATGCCACCCGCTTCCAGGAAGAAGGTCGGATAGAACCTCTGCGACTTGTTTCCGAACGTATCTGGGGAGAAAGTAAAATCGTTGAGAGATACAAAGATGAACTGATTAAAGTTTTTGGCAAACATTCTTTAGCAAGCCTAAATCTGAGTATGATGCCGGAAACTGTATTTCTATATGGAAATATCCGCTATACTTGCAATGAAAATTTAGGATCCGGTTTAGCAGGTTCCCCGGTATCTCTTACCGAGGACACGATTAGAAGCTTGCGCATATTTGAAGTAAATATTGACAGCATTTTTATCATTGAGAACTTAGCCGTTTTTCTAGAATTGCTCAAAAGAAAATATTATGGACAAGGCGATGTACTGATACTTTGGGGCGCGGGCTATCTTTCTTCTTCGAAAAAAATATTGGTCAATAAAATTCTAAAGGTTAAAGATATCCCTATCTACATCTGGAGTGATCTAGACCTTGAAGGCCTGATGTTAACGAAAAACATGCTGGAAGAATTCCAATGGACTAAAAGCACCAACAGGCCCATCCTGATGACCAAAAATGAACTACAGTTGACAAAAGGAAATTTTAAAGGAGCGGCCCGGATAAACAAAGGCAACGAGGACCTGCAGAAAATTTTTGGAGATGTCGTAAGCTTAATTGAGTCTGGTTTATCCATGGAACAGGAAGAACTCCTGATCTACTTTGAAGAAATTTCCAGTAAACTTCCGTAATAGAGGCACAGCTTAAGTCATAGACAGATTGCCGGAATACTTAGTGTCAGTAATAATACTGTTCATCAAGTGAGTTTAAAAGAATAAAAAGCAAAAAGAACCATCCCTGTTGCTTTCCTGTTGCTTTATATAGAAGGTTGGCATGAACGGTTAGGCGGAGGCGCATTAGCGGATTCCATACAGGATCGCATTGAAAAAGTCAAGAAAAGCGCACACCCAAAACATCGGCAGAATAACTCCATTAAATGGATATCGGCAAGTAGGAACCAACTAGGTAGCCCTTGATATGGAGGAAGGCCTATGTTAGCCTATTTGGGCGGGAGGCCAACGCAAAGCGTGGACTTCCAGTTTTGCGTGGCATAAATAAACAGGATATCTTTTAGATGACGATGATATGTTTCAAATGCTGTCTGAAGATTTATTCAGCGGCAGCACAACTCTCAGGGTAAATATCTCACCCTTGACCTCAAAGGAGCAATAGCCGTTATATTTTTCAGCAATCAGGGCCATGCTTTTAACCCCAAAGCCATGCCCCTCCCCGCGGCTTTGCGGCAAGTCGTTCTCCATTTCCACCTCACCCGTGAAGCTGTTCTCTATAAGAATCAGCAAATTTTCCTTGTGGGTTTGGCAACTGATTCTTGCTTTTCTGAATTGTTCATCGGCTGCCTGTGAAGCAGCTTCTATGGCGTTTTCCAAGCCGTTTGACAGCAGTGCGCAAAGCTCGGTTTCGGAAATGGAAAGAGCCTGCGGGAGCAGGGCATCCACTGAAAAAGCAACGCCACTTTTTTTCGCTTTCGCCGCAAAGGAAGACAAAATCAAATTGACGGTGTTGTTCTCACAATAGCGGTGGGGAGTGATATCCTCGATATCCGCCTGCGCAAGTCTTATATATTTATCCGCCTTTTCAATGTCTCCATCAGCAAGATACCCGCCAATCAGAGCCAAATGATGCCTCATGTCGTGGCGGTATACGACGGCCTGTTCCTGCGTGGCCTGCAAGGCAGACAACTGATGTTCCGCACTCTCCAGCAGCAAGGATAAGGCGATCTTTACTCCCTGTAAGGCTTCCTTTTCACGAGCGGATTTTGCGATATCTAAAATCAGAACATAAGCGATAAGCGTGATAATAAAAATAAGAATGCGCAGCGAAAAAACTTCTATAGACTTGACAGCGGCATAGTTATACAATCCAAGCCAATAGTTGGCTATATAATACGCTAACGGAAGCAGGCAAAGCTTTATAAAACTAGGTTCGCTATAGTTTTTGATTAAATAATTGAAATTTGTTTTGAAAAAGCGGTAAATAACCAGCAGCATAATTGCGCACATAACAATGTAGGTAATGTAAAATCCGGCTGGATAAAGCCATTGTGCAACTTGTGAAATGATGGTCAGCACCACATTGGCCGGGTAAATCAAAAAAACTGCGGTAAACAAGGCG
>CAYXHK010000097.1:6765-8282 GCA_964464665.1 uncultured Syntrophomonadaceae bacterium | reverse complement strand
AGCGCCGTCTCGGTCAGGCGGCTAAACGACTGCCGCTTGGCTTGGCCAAAATCCTGATGCCCCACAGCCAAATCGCGTAAAGCCCCTGCCAAATCTTCTGTCGACTCCGGGCCGTCGCCCAGCGTAAACATAGCTAAAACATTATTGTAATCCGCCATTTCCACCTGTATCCGGTACTTGGTCCGCAGAATTTCCTGAGCCTGATAGCCGGTTAATCCCAGCCCACTGACCCGAATCACCAGCTTGGTAGGATCCCACGCGCCCACTGACGCGTTTTGCTGAATCTCGGCGCCCAGACAATGCAAACCTTTCAGCTGATTAATCGCTTGCCGCGCTTTTTCCGCCAGCTCTATCGTCTGATCCAGCCGAGCGGTTCCCTCCTCTTCCACCTGCCAGCGGGCCGCGTCCAGCGAAGCCATCAATATATAGGAAGGGCTAGTGGATTGAAGAATATCCAAACTCCGGCGCAGCCGGTCCCCGGCTAAACGCGTCCCCTGCCGATGCAGCAAAGAAGTCTGGGTTAAAGAAGCCAGCAGCTTATGCAGGCTTTGCACCGTCGCATCCACCCCCGCTTCCAAGGCGGGAATCGGTAACCCGGCGTGAAAGCGAAAATGCGGTCCATGTGCTTCATCAGTCAAACAAATTAAACCGTTTGCCTGAGCCTCCCGCAGCAAACTGGGAAGGTCGCTGGTTATCCCGTAAAAGTTCGGGTGGACCATTAATAAACTTTGGGCCTTAGGGTGTTCGGATATGGCTTCGCTTAGATTGCCAACCCTGGTTCCCAAAGGCATCTGATAAAACGGTTCAATCTCCACCGGTAAATAACGGGGCCGCGCCCCGGCTAGAATCAATCCGCTGACTACCGAGCGATGGGCTTGCCGGGGGATCAGGATCTCCTCCCCAGCCCCGACTGCAGCTAAAATCATGGCTTGCAGGCCTACGGTTGACCCATTTATCAAAAAGAAACTTTCCTCAGCGCCAAAACAGCGGGCCGCGGCCTGTTGGGCAGCCAAGATAGCGCCCTGGGGATTGTGTAAATCATCTAAACCCGGCAGCTCGGTCAGATCAAAATTAAACACAGCGGCACCCAATAGGTCTTTAAACCAATCGGGCTGCCCGGCGCCCTGTTTATGCCCCGGCATATGCAGGGGCAGACAACACTTTTGCTGATATTCCCATAACGCCTGGATCAAAGGCACATTCCCCGGCCTCACGTGAGCACCTCTTTTTTTGGTGCAATTGTACCATATAATTGAAGAAAGGACTAGCAAAGCTGTCCTTTCTTCCCGCCCTTACCCTCTCGGGCAATTTGCTCTACTTACTCCACCCGCTGGAACTAGCCTTAAGATTCCCTCTCGGGCAGCTGGATTTGATTTCTACTAATTATACCGTAACCTATTCATCCCGCGACAGGCTAATTGTCTGTTTATTAGTTCCTCTTTATCTTCATAAGCCTTATTTGTCTCATTTAAGTTCTTCTTTATCTTTTACTTGGCGATTTAATCCCCTTTAGACCT
>CAYXHK010000097.1:0-6665 GCA_964464665.1 uncultured Syntrophomonadaceae bacterium | reverse complement strand
TCTCATTTAAGTTCTTCTTTATCTTTTACTTGGCGATTTAATCCCCTTTAGACCTTAGAGCCTACGGCTCCGCTGCCCGCTGCCAACCCGTCCCTTTGCCGCTGCAGCCGTGCGGGCCGGGGAGTACCATAAATCTTTGAGTCCCTCTTGCATTTGGGTATAAAAGGGATCATCAATGGAAGCCGCTAAGATTCTGTCTTGACAATCATTGCACAGAAAACGCTTCCGCAGCTGAATTCCTCCGCAAATTCCGGTTTCCGGGGTCGAGCCGCAAATCAGACACTGCGGCAAAAGATTATTTTCCGGGTTTAAGCCCGCCATACTAACACCGTCCCTCAAGCGTCTTATTATTATATTATGCCCCAAAACGTAAATGGCTCTACCCTAGGCCCGGATAAATATTGGCATTATTACATAATTATAAAACTTAAAGCAAAGCCAGTTCCTTAAGCTGGGGCCGCGGATCAATAAAATGCCGGTTAAGCCCCAGCCTCTCGGGGGATAAGCCAAAGCTGAGCCCGATTAATTCCGTAAAATAGTACAGAGGTAGTTTAAAAGACTGCTTAAATTTGCTGGCTATCTCCTCCTGCCGGGCATCTAAGTTAAACATACACAGCGGGCAGGCAGTGACCAGCGCCTCGGCCCCGGCCTCCTTAGCCAACCGCAGGAGTTTTTCCGCCATCGCTAAAACTAAATCGGTGCGGGCGGAGGCCAAATTCCCGCCGCAGCACTGGTTCTTATGCGGCCAGTCCACCACCGTGGCTCCGGCTGCCTCGAGTAAACGATCCATGCTCAGCGGATTTTCCGCATTCTCCGCCTGGGTAAGCTCAAGCGGCCGCAACAGCAAACAACCGTAATAACAGGCCACCTTAAGACCGGTTAATGGCCGGACCGCCTTTTGCCGAATGGTCTCCGCCCCAATGCGCTTATCCATAAAATCCAACAAACTATAGGACTTAGTCGTTCCGGATAAAGTTTCCCCTATAACCTCTTGGATTCTATCCTTCTTTGCCGGATCCTTCAGCGCGGCTTCGGCCGCCCGCCAGCGCCCAAAACACCCCGCACAGGGGATGACTACCTCCAACCCCATCTTCTCGGCCAGCGCCAGATTCCGGGCCGGCAGCACCAGCGACAGCAGTTCATCAGTCGCGTGGGCTGCGCTAGCCCCGCAGCAATTCCAGTCTGGAATCTCGATTAATTCCAGATCCAGCACCTCAGCTACCGCCTGGGTCGATAGGCTGTATTCCAGCCCGGTAGAATTTAGGGAACACCCCGGGAAAAAAGCATAACTATTAATTGTTTCCTTAATCGTTTTCCGCTCCTTTCTCCGCGGTCACTCCCGGTCGACTAGCCCGGGCAATTACCCGGCGTAAGGTTTTTATGCCTTTAATACGGCGCGGAAGCAAATGCATTTTCCGCCGGCGCAAAAGCTTCGGCGCTAAATGCGCATCCTTTAGGGGCTGACCGGTCGCCAGATTAAACCGAATCGCCAGTTCCGCCTCGGAGAGCCGGCCATCCCGCTGCACCAGTTTCAAAAATATATCGTTAAAAGATTTAATCTCTGGCTCGGAGACCATGCCCCTTTTCCCGGCTTCTGCCCGCAGCCAGTCCATCAGGCGGGCGGGATTTACCCCCCGCGGGCACCGGGCAGAACAAAGGTCACAGGCAGCACATAACCAAATACTCCGGGCACCGAGCGCCTCGGTCCACCAGCCCAGCTGCAAAAACCGGACAACTTGCCGCGGACCGTAATCCATGGCAAAGGCCACCGGGCAACCGGCCGTACATTTACCGCATTGATAACATGAGTCTATATCCACCCCGGCTTTTTCTGCTTGTCCCGGCAGATGCTGCATTTTAGTACCCCTTTAAAACTTGTGCACATTACTTTTTCATTACCCATTATATCATTCCCCGGGGTTAAATCGCATTGTTTTGCCGCTAAAACGACCAAGGTCTTTCCTGTATCGGAAAGACCTTGGTGCACAACGCGCTGGGTTTCTTTTTGGATGATCCGCGGCTTGGCCCCCGCTCGGGGTTGCTTTGAATCTATTATTTTGCTGCTTGCTTCCATAATCACTTCGCCTTTTTCTTTTGAATCAAAATTGCGCAATCCGGGCAAACCTGCTGGCAAATCCCACAGGCAATACAATTTTGGGGATCGTCCGGAATAACCGCCGGAGTCCCAAAACTGCCCAACTCTTCCGCCCAGATCAAACACTGCTTAGGACATTTTTCTTTACAAAGGCCGCACCCCTTGCATAAATTCGTAAACAGATGAAATGCCCCGCGCGGTACTTCCATACTTAGCATTTTTTCCGCTGCCGTCACCTTGTCAACTCTCCTTCCAGTTCATCTCCAGGCTTAAGCCAGAAAGGGAACCTCGATCGTCCGTAATCTTTTAGTTCGAAGCCCGCACCATTTCCTGGCCTATTTCTAAAGCTTTAAAATTCAATTCCCGCAGGGCCGGGTCTTTTTTGAACTTATCTCCCAGTTTATGTTCCAAGGCTTCCTTCGCATCCTCTAAGCTTACTACCCCGGTGGCTCCCAGGACCGCGCCCATGATGATGATATTAAAGACGCGAGGATGCAGTTCCTCCCGCGATATTTTAATCGCTGGTATCGACATGATCCGAGCGGCGTTCTTCGGCAGATCAGCTTCCGCGCCTTCAATTGAACTATCGTAAACAAACGTAGTTTCTGGTCCCACATACTGTCGGGTTCGCCGAATCGCCCGGCCGCTAAGCGCAATAACAATGTCCCCGGTCTTAAACTTCGGAGCACCGA
The DNA here is from genome assembly GCA_964464665.1 of uncultured Syntrophomonadaceae bacterium. Classification (GTDB taxonomy): domain Bacteria; phylum Bacillota; class Ch66; order Ch66; family Ch109; genus CAYXHK01. The sequence continues at coordinate 3,878 of CAYXHK010000097.1, read as the reverse complement.
TCTGCGAATCACCAATCTGCACAAAAGCTATAGAAACCCCGCCTCGCTGTTCCAACCCAAAGTTGGGACAGTAGACGGTTTCTTTTCCTTCACTGAAAGCTGCCTCAGTAATGATCTCGGCAACTGATTGTACTCCCTGACCGCCCTCGCCAGCTAAAGCGATCCTAATTACCCTACCCGCCAATTTTTACTCCTCCTTCTTGGTGGGGACTCTCAATTCCCCGACCGGAAAATTCCTAGCCATCTCGCCCTCCACAAACGCCCAGGTATCTTTAGCATTAGTACGCCAGTTAGTCGGGCAAAGCGACAGTGCTTCGACGAAGGAAAACCCCCGGCCGGCTATTTGATTCTCTAAAGCCTTCTTAATATATCCCTTGAGTTGACGGAAATTTGCTACCGTACCGCGGGCCACATAAGCCCCTTCCGGCGCAATCGTGGCAATCATCTCGGGACCCTTGGTCGGATACCCGGTTTCTTCCGGATCCCGTCCATAAGGAGTAGTTTCCGTTTTCTGGCCGGGAAGCGTGGTTGGGGCCATCTGGCCGCCAGTCATCCCGTAATTGGTGTTGTTAACCAGGATAACGGTGATTTTTTCGTTGCGGATTGCGGCATTGACCGTGTGCTGCGATCCAATGGCATATCCGCCGCCATCGCCCATATAAGCCACGGTTACCAAATCCGGATCGGCTCTTTTTATCCCCATCATCACCGGCGTGGTGCGGCCGTGATGTGTTTGGGTTGAATCCACATCAAAGAAATCCCAGGATAACAAAGAACAGCCAATATCGCAGCCAAAGACGGTTTTGCTTTGGATGCCCAGTTCATCAATTGCTTCGCCCAGAGCCTTTAAAACCATGCCGTGGCCGCAGCCAGGACAAAAGAGATGCGGTTTATTGGTTTTTTTCCAGCACTTAGGCATTGGGGATTGTATCATTGGTTCTATGGCTGACACTAATCAGCCCTCCTCTCCAAAATGTAAGGTTGAACCACCATTTTTAAGATTATTTGATTTACAGTATTAAACAAAAAGTTATTTAATGGTTCCCGAAAACAAAATCTCTTAATGAGTCTCTTGAAAAGCAAGTGCAGCCTAAATACAGAAGGTAGTGTATGAACTATAGAGCCAGTAAAGAGATTCGAATACGGGAAAATTTATTTACTAATCTCCTGGTACTTGGCAAAAATCTCGTCAGCAATGATACCTACGGCCGGTTTCGCTAAGGAATGTACTTCCAGAGAAAGGCCGAACAGATGCTCTTTGACCGCTTTCTGCAGCTGATTAATCGCCGATTCTACCACCAGCACTTTCTGGCAGCGGCCAGCTGCCTGGCGGATTGCGTCAACTGGGAAAGGACGCAGCGTAATCGGGCGGAAATAACCCGCCGAGATTCCCCTGGCCCGCAAGCACTTGACGGCATCCAAAGCCGCCCGGGAGACCACCCCATGGCTGACAATCAGGATTTCCGCATCCTCACAGTACTGTGCATCATACTCTACCACTTCCGGAGCCATCTTTTGATAATCCGCTTCGATTACATGAAGAACCTTGTACAATTCCTCTTCCATGCTGTAGATGTTGCATAGGTTTACCGCCTCGCGGTCAACCCCGATCTCACCGGGCAAGCCGACAAACCTTTGGGACGGAACCATTTCAATCCCCCGGTCAGCTGGATCATACATTACCATCGGTTCCCGCATCTTCGCCTGATAGCCGTCGCCGAGCACAAACGTGGGGAAACGGTACTTCCAGGCCACGTTGAAAGCCTTGATCACGTAATCGTAAATCTCCTGATGGGTGGCGGTGGAATACACGATCCGATGGCCTTCGCCATTGCCCCCAAAAGTAGTCAGATTCATTTCCTGCTGCGAATAAATGACCGTGCCCGAAGAAGGGCCTCCCCGCTGCTGGATGATGGCTACCAGCGGCAGACGCATACCTTCGGCCATGCCAAAAGGCTCCTGCATCAATACATTGCCGGGGCCGGCTGTGGCGGTAAAAGCTTTTAATCCCGCCTGAATCGCTCCGCAGGTTGCAAACCCGGTAGAGATCTCATCTTCGGTCTGCAGAAACTTGAGATTATGTTTAGGCGCAAAGCGCGTCCAGTAGTGCATGATCTCATTTTGGGGAGTAATCGGGTAACCAAACATTATGTCCGCCCCGGCCGCCAAGGCTGCCCAGGCTGCCACTTCGTTACCAGTTATAAAGACCCTTTTCTCTTCTTCAATAACGCTTGCCAAAAAATTGACACCTCCAATCTAATTACCAAAAGCTGTCCTCCATGAACCGCTTTCTCAAGGTTCGTACCGGATTTCCCATCTGGTCCACTGGTCCGATCATATCCCGCCACTTCTCTTCTACCACCGTTGCCTCCACCGGAATCCCCAGTTTCTTTGCGGCTTGGGTTACGATCCGAACCCCGGATTCAATGATCTCCAGATCCGTATCGCTGCCCAGATGAGAATTATTGATGACGGCGTGTACGTCACCCATTGCCCGAATGTACTCAACGATCTCTTCAACTGTGCTGGTCAGCGGCCGGGCTATATTTACGACCGCCAACACGCGAAGCTCCTGGGTCTCCCGGAAGCCCTCCAGTAAATTAAGCGCCTTGGATCCCCCAGCCCCGTAACCGACATCTAAAATGATATCCCCTGAACGTTTTAGTACCAGGGGAATTTGGGGATGCAGAACCATCCCCGCTTCACCAAGGCCGATCAGCTGCTTTGTTTCCCAGGCAATAACCTCGATCCCCTTTTCGGTAAGGGGACCTTTCAACGGCCGCAAGGTGTAGCAAGGCTCCACCGTATCCAAATCAACCAGGGTGACTTTTCGACCTTCATCCACTAAGTCCAAGGCCCGGTTGACGGCATTTTCGCTTTTTCCGCTGGCATATTCACCTACATAGGCTTCAACAATTCGGGTAGCTGGAACCGTTTCCCTAATTTTACCTTGGTCTACCGATATCACCCTCAGTTCCTTACTCTATTCTCTGACTGCGCTTCCTAATAGTATACTGAAGGCACCCGGTTTCGTCAAGCAAACGGTGATAAACGGCCAAAAACAAGCATAATTTAGAAAGTTCTAAAAATAAAAGGCGTCTACGGGTTTAAACCCCTTCTGACGCCTGCATTCAGACATATATATTTTTAACGGCCCTTTTTTATGCTTACCAAAGATAGTTTAATCCAAATAGTTTAATACCGGACTCGAGGAACGATGCGTGGTCTAACTATTCGTAAGATGGTTTAATACAGATAGTTTAATACCAGCAGCAAGATCACCCCGGGCAATCCTAAAAAGCCTGAAATAATAACCGTAACCGGATTGATGGGTAAACTTAAGGAAAAGGGAGCGCCTAAAAAGTTAAGCAGCAATAAAAGAATCAGTCCGATAGCCGAGTTCAGCAGCAGTTTAAAAATCCAGCGCAGCGGGGTAAAAACCACCCGACCCAGCAGGACAATTAAAAACATGATAAAGATGACCGCTATCGCCAGATCAAGATACGACATCATCAGCATCAACCTCCCGCAGTTCTTCTGGATCGTAAGCAACCACCTGGTTTAAACGCGCTTTCTTCAATAAATATTGATACCGGCTCTCGGCTGCGGCCAGGTTTTGGATAGCACAATCAATCAAATCCGCGTCTGCCGCTTCATTTAAGATGCGCCGGGCCTGCTGCCAGTCCTGGTGTGCCCTCCAAATCAGCCGCAGTGTTTCTTCCTGTTCCGCCTGCTGCGGATCTTCGGGTTCCCGATTTTTTTGCAGATCCAGTTTCTGGTTTATTAAAAAAAGGGTACTAACCTTGCCTTTAACCTTCTGAATCCAGTCTGCTTCAAGCAACTGATCTCCCCCCTCCCAACCCATTCCACAAAAGGTA
>CAYXHK010000096.1:0-8411 GCA_964464665.1 uncultured Syntrophomonadaceae bacterium | reverse complement strand
CGAAATCAAGTCAACAGTTCTTCACGGTCCCTCACCGTTTAAAGAATGGTGAAATCAGAATGGTGGATGTATTTAGCAGTCTCATCGACTATGACCATAAGAAAGTGTTGTTCTCAATTATATTTGACGTAACGGATAAAGAAAACGCCATGAAAGAGATCAAAAGTCTGGCTTACCATGACCATTTAACTGGGGTATACAATCGCCGGTATTTTGAAGAAATTTATACAAAACTCAACAAAGCAGGAAAGCAACCTTTAGCCATTATCCTCGGTGATATCAACGGACTAAAAATGGTAAATGATAGTTATGGCCATACAATAGGGGATAAGTTGATTATAGAAGCAGCCAAGCATATACATCAATTCTTCCTGGAGGACGCTATATTAGCTCGAATCGGCGGGGACGAATTTGTTGTCTTGATAACGGAAGCGACCGAGGAAGACGTAGCACAAATAACAGATCTACTTGAAGAAGACCTGGAAAAATACATTTGTATTGGTGACAATGGTAATTCTAATTTGTATTTATCCGTATCCTTTGGTTACGGCATTCAGAATAAAGATAGACAAAGTATGGATGATCTAATTAAGCAAGCAGAAAGACAGGTATACCGGAGAAAATATTACAACGATCGAAGCATGCGTAGTCATATGATCCGGGCAATGATGAGCACGCTATTTCAAAAAAGTGAAAGAGAAAAAAAACATTCGGAAAGAGTTGGGGCATACTGTGAGGCAATAGCAAGAGCCTTAAACTGGGATTTGGAACGAATCAATAAAAACAAAGTGGCCGGAAATCTTCATGATATCAGTAAGATTGGCATTGATGGGAGCATATTGAATAAACCGGGTGAATTAAATGATGAAGAGTGGGAAATAATGAGGCAGCATCCCAACAAGAGTGCGAAAATCTTAGAGGAAATCGAAGAATATCAAGATATTGCTGAGATTGTGGCTGCCCATCATGAAAAGTGGGATGGTACAGGATATCCAAAAGGTCTGAAGGGTGATGAAATTCCTGCCGAAGCCAGGATTATTGCTGTGGCGGATGCATATGATGCGATGACACATTATAGAACATACAGAAAGCTAGTGAGTAAAGAAGCAGCCATAGCCGAGCTCTACAGGTGTGCGGGAATCCAGTTTGATCCAGCTATTGTGGATGTGTTTGTAGAAGTTCTGATGAAGGAAAATCCAACTAGAATATAGAATCATCCTTCGCCAATTTATCGATGCATGGCCGCTGAAAAAAGAGCCGTTTCAGAATGGTTTGTTGGGCAGGATTAGGTTCCCATCTGCTCAATGACAACGCGGTTACGGCCTTCTGCTTTGGCGCGGTAGAGCAGTTTATCAGCTTGGTTCAGGGCTTGGTACTGATCAGTAACAGCCTGCGGTGAAATGAACAGGGCTCCTATGCTCACTGTGATGTGTTTTTCCCCATCGCCGAATTGGAATTTCGTGGTTTCAACTTCCTGGCGTAAACGTTCGGCAAAATTTTGTAATTGTTCAGGTTTTTCCAGCTTAGCTATAATTATAAACTCTTCGCCGCCATATCGGGCTGCGTAATCACCAGCTCGGATGTTTTTTGTTAGGATGGATGCTAGTTGTCGAAGAATCTCATCCCCGCAAAGATGGCCGCATGTGTCGTTAACCATTTTGAAATGATCGATATCCAGAATCAGGAGGGCCAGGCTCTGACTGGTGTTCTTCCGGGTTTTAAAAGTATGAAGTATGAAATCATCAAAAGAGGTCCGGTTCATGAGACCAGTCAGATAGTCCCGCATGGCCAGGTTGCTGACCTGCTTGTATGCCTTGGTGGCAATAGAGATGTAGTAGTGGGTGGAGTTTGCGATACCGGCAGTATTCAACAGCACATTAAGCGTGTGGAAAAAGCAGGTCAGCTCATAACTCAGCTGCATTGGCGGAGTCTTGCCATAATCCAGAAAAAAAACAGTGATGAAAAGCGCGGTCTCCAGCAGCACTCCGGTAAGCTTTTGCCAAGGGCGCCAGTTGGTGAACGTGATTAGTGCAACCAGACTGAAAAAGAAATATTGAAAACCAGCATCAAGGCTAAAAATTAGGACCTCCACGACCGATACCGCTGAAATGTAGCCGATATAAATCAGAGAACTTAATCCATATCGGCGCAAGTGGTTCAGCCAGATCGCCAACCCGGAGACTATGACCGCCCCAAAATTTAAAACAGCTATCAGCGTGCTATCGACCAGAAAAAAAAAGATCCAAGACAGGATAGCGGAAATAACCATCGTACCGATGTAGGCTAAATTTGCCTGATTTTTGTATTTTTCCGTTTCAAATTGTTTTTTTTGCTTATTATTATCCATTTAATCACCTGAAGGAAGATAAAAGAATAGGGATCAGGTCTGAGCACGGGACGACTAAAATAATAATACGCAAATAGAGAATGCCTTAGAGAAAAACTAATCTAATGTGTTCTCTATCATATCCTTGCTTATTGTACCATATACACAATTACGATTTCTATTGGCCATAATACATATTCCTATCTGTTATAGAAATAAGTTTATCAATACTTGATTCGGATGCAGAATCATAATCAGCCGCACCTAAATTCAATGAGATACTCCTTTCTTTTAAATGATTGCAATCGGGTAACTTCGATTTTTTAAACCAACCCTAACAAGCGAGCACTCTGGGCGACAATAAAACATAAAACAATTCCCGTGGCAGTTGTTACAGCAAAGGTCATGAGGGTCCATTTCACGCTTTGAGTTTCCTTCCTGATGGTTAACAGTGTTGTTCCGCAGGGATAATGATTTAAACATAATATCATCATGCATACTGCGGTCAGCCAAGTCCATCCATTAGCCAGAAAAAGCTCCCGTAATGCTTGCAGACTATCGAGTTCAATCATCTGGCCAGCGGACAGATAGCTCATCGCCAAAATTGGAATTACAATCTCGTTCGCCGGCAAACCAAGAACAAACGCCATTAGGATAAATCCATCCAGGCCTAATAAATGACCAAAGGGAGCCAGGAGATTTGCGCCGTGTTGTAAAATGCTTAGTTCTCCAATGTATATATTGGCAAAAGCCCAGGTAATCATGCCGGCCGGTGCCGCAACGGCAACTGCCCGGGCCAGAACGAACAAAGTCCGGTCATAGAGAGAACGCACAATAATTTTCCCGACCTGAGGTTTGCGGTAAGGAGGAAGCTCCAGAGCAAAAGACGAAGGAACCCCCTTCAGGATGGTCTTTGATAATATTTTTGAAACGGCAAGCGTAATCATTACGCCTAACACAATTGCCCCAAGGATACTCAAAGAAGCCGCGACAGACTGGAAGCCGCCTAATCCTCCAGCGATAAAGACAGTGGCCAGGGCAATCAGGGTTGGAAATCGTCCATTACAGGGAACGAAATTGTTGGTAATAATCGCAATCAGCCGTTCTCTGGGCGAATCAATAATGCGGCAGGCGATCACCCCGGCCGCATTGCATCCGAATCCCATACACATGGTTAAGGCCTGCTTGCCATGAGCGCATGCTTTCTTAAAGTAATTATCCAGATTAAAGGCGATGCGGGGAAGGTATCCCAGATCTTCCAACAAGGTAAACAAGGGGAAAAAGATAGCCATGGGAGGCAGCATGACTGATACCACCCAGGCCATGGTTTGAAAAAGGCCTAACACCAACAGCCCGTGCAGCCAATCCGGCCAGCCCGCAGACAAAAAAAGCTGGGTCAAGCGCTCCTGCACCCAGAAAAAGCTGAACGCCAGGACCTCGGAAGGGTAATTGGCTCCTTTAATGGTAATCCAAAAAACCAGCCCTAACAGGGTCAGCATCACCGGAATCCCCCAGACCTTGGAGGTAAGTACGCTGTCTATCTTGCGGTCCAGGTCGTTGTAATTCTGCTTTTCACAACTTAATACTGTCTGCGTAATTGCTTCGGCCTGGGCAACAATGCAGGTGACAATATGGTCACGTAGGCTATCACGATCCAAGGTATCCTGTACCAGCATTCGATCAGTTAAGGCCAGTGCTTCGGCTAGTTGTTTCAAGGCTAAAGCATCGGTTAGTTGTAAAGTATTTGCTAGTTGTTTTTTGCTTTCGCCAATCCTCAAAAAGGGAAGCTGCGTAAGTGTTGCTGCAGCCTCAGCTTCAGTCTCAGTCTCAGTCTCAGTCCTAGCCGCTGTCGCAGCTGTAGCCTCAGCCTCAGTCTCAGCTTCAGCGTCCGTGTTCTTATCTATATCTCTATCAAGTAAGCGAAGCGCGGCCCACCGGCTGTTTACATTTTTTTCAACAAATCCCTGAACGATGGGTTCCAGCAAGCCCAGACAATCTTCCACTGCCTCACCATAGCGCACCCGTAAAGGCCGGGGTTTTATTTCACCCAGCGCCACCTGATACACTGCGTCTTTTAAGGCTTCCAAACCCACCCCGTCCCGCGCGTTGGTTCCGATTACCGGTATGCCCAGCAATTCTGACAGGCCGGGCAAATCAACCTGAATCTTCTTGCGTTTGGCCTCATCTAACAGATTTACACACAGCACTACGTTATCCGTAATCTCCATTACCTGTAGCACTAGATTAAGGTTTCTTTCCAGACAAGTTGCATCAGCAACGACCACGGTTACCAAGGGTTTTCCGGAACAAATAAAATCACGGGCAACTTCCTCATCGACCGAGTTTGCAAACAGGGAGTAAGTTCCGGGCAAATCGACCAAAATAAAACGCCGATGCTGATGGATAAACTCTCCCTGGGCATAGGTGACCGTTTTTCCAGGCCAGTTTCCGGTATGTTGATTGAGACCGGTCAAGCTGTTAAATACGGTGCTTTTACCGGTATTGGGATTGCCGGCTAACGCAATCACCAACTCTTCTTCAGGCAAATCGAACTGGTACATTTCTCTGGTCATTCGCGCTCTGGATTTTTGTCTAAGGCTCACGGTTTGAAGTCCTCCGCTTCTTAATTCTAAAGCAAGCACTGACTACAAAAAGCAGAGTAATATTGTTTAATCTAATGTCTGTTTTTTCGTGTTGGTGTCATTTCTTCATGGCAGGTTCACTTCAACGAATATTTGAGACGCCTCTTCAGAACGAAGCGCAATCACTGCTCCGCGGATTTCATAAGCAGTCGGGTCACCGGAAGGGCTTTTTTGCAAAGCTTCCACCCGTGTACCACAGGTTAAACCCAGATCAAGCATTCGTCTCCTCGTATTGCCCTCAGCCGTCAATTGACTAACCCTTCCGCAAGTGCCGAGCGACAGACGATGTAAGGGAATCAATTGTTTATTCATATACAATCCCCCAAAAATATTCATGCTTTAACCCTGGCGTACATAAGTTAGCCTAGGGAAAACTTTTTTCATATGTCTCATTTTATGAAGAGCGGATTTAGTTGGTTACACATATTCAATTACAGCAAAGTCAGCCGCTGATTACAGCAAGCCCTTTGATAACCGACCGCCGCACACTCGTGACTTTAGTCGCGAGTTAGGCGGATATATATTCAATTACAGCAAAGAGAGCAAAGCCTAATTGTTGTTTACGGTTTAGCCTTTGCGGGAAGTTCTTGGGGCGAGGAGTGGAGGAGTGGGAAAAATGAGCGATAAGGAGTTTTATACATTCCGCGGCTATGAAATGATTAAGAAAAATAAGGAACATCTCACTCCAAGTATGGAAGACTATCTGGAAATGATTTATAGATATTGTCAGGAAGAAGGCTACGTTCGAATTAATCAGCTGGCAGAAAAATTAAATGTGAAAGCGTCTTCTGCTTCCAAGACGGTTAGTAAGCTGGCCAAGAAGGGTTATCTTAATTATGAAAAATATGGCATCATCCAACTAACCGCAAAAGGGGAGATAATGGGGGCATTTCTGCTGGATCGGCATGAAACGGTGGAGGCATTTCTAAGGCATATCGGGGTTTTGGACACGGTACTGCTGGAAACTGAGCTAATTGAACACCACTTGAGCCTTGATACCGTTAAAAACATCAAAATATTAAATGACTTTTTAAAGAGTTCACCAGAAATCCTGGAGAAGCTCCAGCAGTTCAAACTCGGTTATGATGAGGGAAAAGAGGACAAACAAAACATTTGACGGTAGATCATCCGACACCGCAGGAATGGTGGTTGACAAATCCCGGTCCAGCAGGTATATTTATTAATAATTTTATATTTAAAAGGCATTGATGGAGAGAGTAGGATTCAATCGACGAACGTTTTTAGCGAGCCGGAGATGGTGCAAGCCCGGTACCAGTAGTCTGAACCCGAAAATCACTCCTGAGCTGCGGACTGAACGAATAGTCAAGTAGGCTCCGACGGTTTTCCCCCGTCATAGGGAACGCATATGATGGTATGTTGTTAACGGGTGGTATAGCGAATGCTTTTAGGCTTTCGTCCCTTTACGGGGATGAAGGCTTTTTTACTTGATTGATAGTATTTATTATTCCCGTATCCATGGCAATTGCCGTAGGACCAGAGTATTGATCGACGTGCGTTCAGGGGAACAGATTAGGTGCGCTTAGGCAATATGTTTTATTAATCATAATTAATGGAGGTAAAGGCGATGGCGGCTGATAATATGGTGGAAATCCGCTGGCACGGCCGGGGCGGACAGGGCACCAAGATGGCCTGTCTACTGCTGGCGGATGTTGCAGGCCTGGGAGGTAAATTCGTGCAGGGATTCCCGGAGTATGGCCCGGAGCGTATGGGCGCCCCTATTACCGCATATAATCGCATCAGCGCAGAGCGATGCACCATCCATTCCAACATCTACCACCCGGACTATGTGGTGGTGGTAGATGAAACGCTGCTAGACAGTATTGAGGTTACCGGAGGCCTGAAAGAGGGTGGTACGATTATCATCAATACTCCCGCCGCGCCCGAAGAGATGCGCCCTCGGCTTAGAGGCTGGACCGGAAAAGTCTGTACCATCGACGCCCGCCGTATTTCGGAAGAGATTTTAGGTGCCAATTTGCCGAATACCCCTATGCTGGCGGCGGTAGTCAAGGTGAGCGGGGTGCTGGAAATCAGGCGTTTTTTAGCTGATATAGAGGAGTCTTTCAAACATAAATTTCGCGACAAACCTCAGGTTGTCGAGGGAAATATGGCCACCCTGAAGAAATCCCTGGAGGAGGTGCAGGCAGGATGATTTCTGCGAAGGATATCAATGAGCATACCCCCTGGCAGGATCTGACCCCGGGCGGAGAGATTTACGAGCCAGGAACCGCCCAGGCCTTTAATACTGGCACATGGCGCACCAATACGCCGGTTTTTCATGCGGACGCGTGCAAACACTGTATGCTCTGCGTTCCCTTCTGCCCGGATTGCGCTATTCCGGTAAAGGATGGGAAACGTCTGGATTTCGACTATATGCACTGCAAGGGCTGCGGCATCTGTGAGAATGTGTGTCCCTTCCCGGCTATTACCATGGTGAGTGGGGGTGTGGCCAGATGAGCAACAACCGGCTTTCCGGCAACGAGGCAGTAGCCTATGCCATGAAGCAGATAAACCCGGATGTCATGGGAGCCTTTCCCATCACTCCCTCAACCGAAATCCCCGAGTATTTTGCTCAATATGTGGCCAACGGCGAAGTGGATACGGAATATGTAACCGTGGAGTCCGAGCACAGTTCCATGTCGGTTTGCCTGGCCGCCCAGGCGGCCGGAGCCAGATCGGTCTGTGCCACTTCATCCTGCGGATTGGCCCTTATGTACGAGATTTTATACGTGGCGGCTTCCTGCCGTCTGCCCATTACCCTGGTTTGCGTGAACCGGGCCCTATCCGGTCCCATCAACATAAACCACGACTATTCTGATTCCATGGGCGCCCGTGACAGCGGCTGGATTCAAATCTATGCCGAAAACAACCAGGAGGCCTACGACAACTTTATTATGGCCATGCCGATCGGCGAGACACCCGCTGTGCGCCTGCCGGTGATGACCTGTATGGACGGCTTCATTACCAGCCATGCGGTGGAGAATATCGAGCTTTTGGAGACCGATGTAGTGCGTCGCTTCGTCGGGGAATATAATCCGGAAAACTACCTGTTGAAAAAGGAAAACCCGCTGGCCGTAGGCCCGTACGATATTAGTCCCTATTACATGGAACACAAGGTCCAGGAAGCCGAGGCCATGAAGCTGGCCAAGAACCGCATCCTGGAGGTGGCCGCCGAGTTTGCCAGGATTTCCGGCCGACATTACGGCTTGTTTGAAGAATATAGAATGGAAGATGCTGATCTGGCTCTGGTGCTAATGGGGTCCAGTGCCGGAACCGCCAAGGCGGCGGTCGATATGCTGCGGAAGGATGGAGTAAAAGCCGGGCTGGTCAAAATAAGGGTGTTCCGCCCCTTCCCCGGGGAGGAACTGGCCCGGGCTCTGGCCCATACCAAGGCGGTCGCGGTTATGGATAAGTCCGAGGGTTTT
>CAYXHK010000095.1:2690-8502 GCA_964464665.1 uncultured Syntrophomonadaceae bacterium | reverse complement strand
GTTGATGGCAAACGGCTGGTGCTCCGGAACCAATTCAATGAAGTCTTCGGCTTCCTCATAAGTAACTATGTCCGCCCCTAAAGCCACCTCAACCATATCGGCAAACCCCAAACCCCGAAAGGCAGTACGCAGCGCTTCGGAAGATACCTCCCGGCCAAACTGACCGACAAAAGACGGCGCCACGATAGCATAAACGGGTTCGGCTTTCTTTAACAGTTCAATTACCTGGACAATTTCCGATTTTTCGGCTATTGCTCCAAAGGGGCAGGAGCGAACGCAATGGCCGCAAGCTAAACACTTGCGATAATCAATAATGGTCTTGCGATCGCGGGAACCTTGAATAGCCCCCACCTGACAAGCCCGCACGCACGGACGGATAACCTCGGCAATCGCGTGAAAAGGACAAACCTGAGCACACTTCCCGCATTCGATACAGCTGTCCTGATTAATGTAAGCGCGTTGATTGGCAATCACAATCGCCTTTTTAGGGCAGGCGTTCTGGCAGGCTTGGGCCACGCAATTGCGGCAGGCGTCAGTAACCATATAACGGTCGCTGGGGCAAGCGTCACACGCCGAATCTATAACCACGATCACCGGCTCTTCCAGGCGTTCCATTGCCAAAGCCTGATCAACCGCTTCCGAAAGCCGCTGATAAGGAAGCCCTTTACGCCGGTTGAGACCCATGGCCAGACGGATTTTATCCGCTATGACCGCTCTTTCATGGTAAACGCAGCAGCGGTTAACCGGCTGATCCTGGCTGACTAGCACGTAAGGCAGACTGTCTACTTCTTCTTTTAGTTTATTCTGCAAGGCCAACCGGGCCACCTGTTCCAAAATGACCTGACTGAGTTTGTCTACTTCACTAAAACGTTCCATCCCGGCTCCCCCCCCTTAACCCTTCTCTTTATTTTAAAGCTTGCGGCAGTTTGCATATGCTTATGCTTAGTTCTGTCGTCTTTTACCGCTTCGGTTCCAATGTCAGTTCTTAGAATAAAATAATAAAAGTACAAAACCTATCTATATTATACTGCTAAAATAAAAATTTTTCTTTGATTGATCCGTCAGGGCTGCCCTAAAGGGAAACAATGCCATATTTTAAGCTTTACGCTTCCAGTAAGTCCTGAATAACCAGGCCGGCCAGGAGCAGTCCGGCCACGGCCGGGACAAAAGAAATACTCCCGATTCCCGAAGATTTCGCCGACGCCCCGGCTGATTTACCGCCATCCTCCCCGATGCTGGGTCGATGCGGAGGTTCCACCGAATAGACCGTTTTAATCCCATCTTCAATGCCAAAACGGCGCAATTCCCGACGCACCGCCCGGGCTAGGGGACAGACCGTGGTCGCTTTCAGGTCCGCGATGCGAAAAGCAGTCGGATCAAGTTTATTGCCCGCTCCCATTGCCGAAGCAACCGGGATGTTAAGTTCCCGGGCTGCGCGGATCAAGGTTACCTTGGAAGCTACCACGTCAATCGCATCAATGACGTAATCCAATTTTCCGCGAAGGATCTCCGGACAGTTTTCGGCACTGCAAAAAACCGGCCAATAGATAAGTTCTACGGCTGGATTGATATCCCTGGCCCGTTCCCTGGCCGCTTCTACTTTAAGCTGACCCAGAGTAGAATTAAGGGCCAGCAGCTGTCGGTTCAAGTTGCTGGGTTCCAGCCGGTCGTGATCGACCAGCACCAGACTGCCGACCCCGGCCCGCACTAAAGCCTCCAGAGCAAAAGAGCCTACCCCGCCCAGGCCAACGACTGCCACCCGGCTGCGGTTGAGTTTCTCTAAACCGACCCGGCCAATCAGTTGTTCTGTCCGTTCCCACTGTTGCAAAAAAGCTTGGTTCAGGCTCATCTTTTCCTCACTAATCTTCAGCTAAAACCCGGACAATGTCCGGGATCACGGTTTGGGCTACCCCGACATCGCTGCCGCCGCTTAAGACCCAAAGAAGCGGCCGACCGTTACAGTAAGCTTTGATTTTTTCAGCCAGTTTGGTATACGCCGGGTCCCAAAGGCAAAAACCGCCGTAATCCAAATAATGCGAATCATGCCCAAAGATGACGATCATCAAGTCAAACTCATATTCCGGTTTTAGAGACCGGTCGACTGTTTCCAAAAAATCCTCATCCCAGCCGGTTCGCAGGGAGTAATCGTAATTATGGTTTTTCGAATCCATCTTCGACGATATGTGATCACAAAAGTTGATATGGATTACCTGGGGATCGTCGTGAAAAAACTCTCTGGTGCCATCCCCAAAATGGGGGTCCACATCCATCACCAAAAACCGGTTAACCCCTTCTTGCCGCAAACGATGCACCGCGATCGCCACATCGTTAAGGTAGCAATACCCCCAAAAGCGGTTGCGGCAGGCATGGTGCCCGGCACTTCCGGTATAACAAAAAACTGAGTTAAACTCTTTTTGGACTACCAGTTGCGCCCCTTTAAGCACCCCGGCCGCGGATAACAACGCGTTTTCATAGAACCCGGATTTCATGACTTCCTGCAGATAAGACTGGGTATGCACCTGCTTCAGGGATTCAATGAGTTCAGGAGTAATGTGCGGGGTAATGACCTCGATTTTCTTTTCCGCGATTACCTTTTTCAGCTTCTCAAATGAAGGAATAATCCGCTCCTTTAATACTGGATCCCCAAAATTACCAAACAGGTCGTGATAGATCACGGCAACGCTCACCCAACCACCCCTAACCCTCTGTATTTAATCTAAAACTAATTAATCTCGATTTTTAATCTTTAATCTTGATCATGCTTTTTAATCCGGCCTAAATTTCGATACACCAAAATACTTAAGGCTCCGGCGGTTAATACCAGAACTAGATTCAAAAGCCAGCGATTCCTTTCCGACCAGGGCTTAACCGGTGCCTAACACCCCCCGCTGACTGGCGCTTTATGGTCTTAAATTACTGTTCGCTCTTTGACACGTAGATTCCTGTCTAGTAAGATTTAAAAAAAGGATGTCCCCGTAAAACAGTACATCCTCTGGTTCGTAATAATTTTAGTTCTCTGCTATAAATAAGTTTCGCCCGGTCCGAAAACTCAAAACCCCACCAATGCCGTGGGGCCGATGTTTTGAACCTGCACACAGCAGGTTGGTGCCTACCTGGTCGTTTTTGATGTCCCCTCAAAGGAGGCATATCATCCACTAACAGAGATTAGCTCCTATCGTTTTGATGTTGGCTCAAAACGCTTTCGGCAATGAACACGCACACAGTAGGGTTTATAGAAAACTTTAATTTTCTGTTTTTAATTCTACCACAGTCGCAACCACTTTTCAAGTTGACTTAAGCTTGGCCCCTTTGAATTCAGCCGAATATCCACTTACAAATCCTTACTGTAGGTGCAAACATTTCCTCCAGAATAATTTAATTAGAATTATATTGATTATAATTTTTTGACCTGATATTGCGTAGAGGAATATGACTATTTTTGTCGAAATATTTTAACCAAACTGTAAACTAAGCGGAGGGATTGGGGAATGCCTGACGATGCCCGAACAAAAGAACAACTGATTCAAGAGCTTTTTACCTTGCGTCTGCAAAACGCCAGATTAAAAGCCGCTGCTCTTATAAATATGCGGGGAAAATTAGCCTTGAGCCCCAAAGCTGCCCGTCATCTGGCGCCTAAAACGGCTGCAGCCGGATTAGTACAGCGTGCTGATCCAAGGCCGAAGAAAATGGAAACTCGACACCAAGAAAACGAACGGGTACAATTCCTCGCCCAAGCGATTGAGATTTCGGACCAACCTTTTATCGCCAGTGACACAGCGGGTAAAATTATTGCCTGTAATCCCGCTTACTGCAAGTTAACCGGTTATACCGAAGCAGAATTGCTAAACCTTACCTGGACCTATGACTTAACCCCGATCCATTGGCATAAGCTGCAAAAGGAGACGATGCGCCAACTCCTTTCATCCAAACAGCCTCAGCGTTATCAAAAAGAATACCGGCGCAAGGATGGAACCTTGGTTCCAGTCGAGGTTTTTGTCCACAATATTTCGGATAATCAAGGCAATCTGCAGTATTATTATGCCTTCGTAACCGATATTACCGAACGCCGTCAGACCGAAGCAGCCCAAAAAAATTCCGAGCAACGACTGGCAGCAGTCATCGATTTTTTGCCGGAAGCTACTCTGGTGATTGATATCGACGGCAAGGTAACCGCCTGGAATCGAGCGCTTGAAAACCTGACCGGGATTAAAGCGGCAGAAATGTTAGGCAAACGGGAACACGAATACTCCCTACCGTTTTATGGCTGCCGGCGTCCACTATTAATCGACCTGGTCTTAAACCCAAATCTTAATTATGAAAACAACTACTCTCTGATCCAAAAAGAAGGTCCTAACCTGATCGCCAAAACCGAAATTGCCAAATTGCAAGGGAAAAAGCGTTTCCTTTGGGGCAAAGCAACGCCTATCTTCGACAGCAGCAATCAACTAGTCGGGGCAATTGAATGTATTCGGGATCTGAGTGACCGCCGGGAAGAAGAAGAGGAATTTTTAAGGATCAGCAAGGCCGTGGAAAATGCCGGAGACGCTATCTTAATGACGGACAAGCGGGGTATAAATGTAACTTACTATAACCGGGCTTTTTACGAGCTGTTCGGCTGCACGGCGGAGGAAATAAATGCCCTTGGCGGTGCCCCGCTGCTTTTTTCAAGCCTTGAAGACGCCAAAAAAGTGCATCGAGCGATTAGGGAAGGCCATTATTGGAGCGGCGAACTGGAAATGCGCACCCGGGATGACCAGATTGTGCAGGTGTTTCTCCGGGGAGACGTGGTAAGAAATGAGGAAGGTAAAAACATTGGGATGTTTGGGATCTGTACGGACATAACGGAAAAGAAACAATTTGAAAAAGAACTCAGCCGGCTCGACCGGATGAATCTGATCGGGGAGATGGCAGCCGGGATTGCACACGAAATCCGAAACCCGATGACTACGGTCCGTGGCTTTTTGCAGCTCTTAAACAACAAACCCGAGTTTTTGCCCCACGAGGAATACTTTAAGCTGATGATCGACGAACTGGATCGAGCGAATCTGATCATCACCGAATTTCTTACCCTGGGCAATAATAAACCGCTCGATTTACAGCTGGAGAACCTCAACAACTTGATTACTAATCTGCTGCCCTTGATTATGACGGATGCGATGCTCCACGATAAAGATGTCAATTTAGAACTGGGAGAAATCCGTCATTTGCGTTTTGATCAGAAAGAAATGCGCCAGTTAATCTTAAACTTAGCCCGAAATGGACTGGAAGCCATGGATACCGGCGGAACCTTGACCATTAGAACCTACATGCAGCAGCAAGATGTTATTTTAGCGATACAAGATCAGGGTCAGGGAATTAAACCCGCTTTACTCGAAAAACTAGGCACCCCTTTTCTGACGACCAAAGAAACCGGTACCGGTTTAGGCTTAGCCATCTGTTACAGCATCGCCAGTCGGCATGACGCAGCGATTAAGGTACAGACCGGCCCGGAGGGCACCGTCTTTTTAGTAGGATTTAAGCAAAATGGCCAAGCTTAAAATACATCTTCCCCTCTTATTTTTAGGTGCCAGCACTATTTAAGCGGATTTATAAGCTAGACAGTCTGTTTTCCTTTTTCCTTATGTTTAATTCCTAAGCTAAATTCAATAAACTGAATTTTTCCTTAACCTAAATAATCGAGTCCAAATAAAAGCTCCCCTATGACGGCGCAACTTAGGGATTTACGATAAACAAGTAAGTTTTTTGAGCGACAGCCCTCAAGCGGTGCAAAAAAGAGACCAGTCATGTTCGAGCGTAGTTGCTTGACATGGCT
>CAYXHK010000095.1:0-2590 GCA_964464665.1 uncultured Syntrophomonadaceae bacterium | reverse complement strand
TTTTCTGTAGTTTTTCACCCTAATTTTCCGCAATTGGTTATTCTCGTTAATTCAGACCGGTTTTTATGGTAATAGCAAAGCGGTCTCCCGGGGCTTCACCTATAAAAACAACCTTTCCGTTTTCCGGTAACTTTACCGGCTGATTACCATTTACGACAGAAAAACAAACGCAGGATTCTTCATCGTAAACAGCAAATGACGCATTTCTCGGCAGATTTACTGTCATTGTTTTACCAGCATCATTTGGGCTGATAGTATACCATCTGGCATATCCGTCCTTCTGAATTGTGCTAACTGCATTCTCCCCAGCATACAAATCCACAATATCTTTTTCACTGATAAATATCATGTCGTTTAAGAAGAGATATTCCTTCTCATCAATCTCTAAAATTCCGATGTTTGCCAAATCCCGACCAGCCATGCTGGGAATTTGAATGTCTTGGACTGCCTTGTCCTGATTAACAATCTTATAATGTCCGGCATATCCCGGCAGTTCTCCATTGGTGGTGATTTCAAAAAGTGCATTATCTAAAATATGATAGGCTTGGCCATGCGAATTTTCATTTAGAAGAAAATATTTGGTTCCATTTCGTTCATTCCAAGCATTTTGTATTACATCATCTATATTATTAGGCTCTATTTTCTCGTACTCATATGAAATCATAGCCGTCTGTCCAAAATTAGGCAAATTCAAGATTTGTTTGAGACATATATAGGTTTTTCCATTTGATTCTTCTGCAAAAAATAGCTTTTTGCTGCCGTCTTCGCTGACAAATACATCTTCAGATGTATAAAGATAAATCTCATCCGGTTTGTCTTTATGAGATAGAGAGGATATAGTTATTTTTCCATCTTTCCCGACACTTACATTCTTAACCATCACGTTGTTAGCATACAGACCTGAATATGAGCTTAATTTTAAAGGCATAGAGGATAAAATCGGTGCTTGCAGCTCTTTTGGCGGAATAATTTCCGCAATATCATTTTCCGCTAACAAGGTTTTTAGAATCAGAGAATGACCCATGACTTGTCCAAAAATGCTGGCGCCGCCTGACATCACAGCCGCAAAAGTCATATTATATTCTGGAAGCACTATCAAGCTACTATGATACAATTGTGTATCACCGCCCTTTATTACTGGCTGAATATTGTATTGACTGTATGGATATGCATCAACCGAATCCCAGCCTAAACCGTAGCCAAAAATTCCTTCCTTTTGATCAGGACCGAAACCTCTTTGGTATTCTTTTTGCATAGTCATGGTCTTTGCATCCTGAGATAAAAAGTCAGCCGCCGGCAAGTATCCCGGGTCATTCATATATACTTGTCCGAATCTGCACAAGTCTTCGGCTGTTGAATATAATCCGCCCGTCCCAATTATATTGATAGTATCAACCGGTGTTTCTTCATCATTACAAAATGTTCTTACAAGACGATTTCTGTCAAAGTCATCTTGGGGCGTATATGTATTGGACATGCCAAGAGGTCTAGTAATATTCTTCTTTATAAATTCTGAAAAGCTCATTCCGCTAATTTTTTCAACAACAATTTCTGCAAGCGTAAAACCATCATTGCAGTAAACTGAGAATTCTCCAGGAGCTGCTTTTAATTGTTGCCTGGCAAGTTGTGGCAATAAAGCATCATGGGCAAGAGTACTTGGATAATCATATAAAAAACCGTTAATAAAAGTGCTGCCCATTATTCCCGAAGAATGGTTTAACAGCATCCTTACAGTTATTTCTTTATAACGCTCGTCAGCCATTTTAAATTCCGGAATATAGGTCACAACCGGTTCATCCAGGTTCAATTTGCCTTGATCTTCAAGCAACATTATAGCTGTAGCAGCAAACATTTTGCTTGTTGAACCTATTCCGAATAATGATTGATTGTCTAAGGTCTTGGTATTGTCCTTATCAAAAGTTCCTGATGTGCCTGAAATAATTATTTTTCCATCAGAAATCAATGCATACTGAATTCCTGAAACGCCATAATCATTTACAATAACTTCAGCCAATTCATCTGCTGAACTTTTTACATCAGCGTAAATATCTTCCGCACCAAATACATTGCTTGAAAATATTATCATTATTACAATTAATAACAATAATATTTTCTGTAAATGTTTTAGTCTCATTTTCATTTTTTTATGTCCCCCTCGCATTATTATTTATTAGATAATTTGGATAAAACCTCCTTTCAGATGGATTGATTTGTTGCAGCATTAACTTGTGCATCCGTTTGAAATGTTTTGTTTGGTCACTTAATATTTTACCAAACTTGGATGCACTTTTTTATGACATGATTATACTTTGAATCACCTTTGGGTTGGGGTATGAACAGTAACGAATACTCTGATCCGGTATTGCCTATTAAGAATCTTAGTACACTCCGCCCGGCGCGCCCGGTGGAGTATCGCCGCTAGTGGTAATAGTATCCTTCAATCTCAAATTCGGTGATTTCTATTTCAGGGCTTTCATAAGGTTTTTTCACAGGATTCACCTCTATCCTTATAGTTATTGCAGTAGAAATCTACAAATCAAAGATTTGTGATTTCCTTGCATAAGTTCAAAAATTTACTTGTTTCGTAAAT
>CAYXHK010000094.1:0-8506 GCA_964464665.1 uncultured Syntrophomonadaceae bacterium | reverse complement strand
GTTCCCCAGTATTCGACGGGCCAGATCCGGTCCGTTTGGACGTGGCCCAGCTTCCTTCAGCCGCGAGTTCATCGGCCAACGATTCTAAAACCGGCCGTTGCTTCAACTCACCGACAACGGATTTTTCGCCAGTTTTCCCCGGCTTTGCTTTATTTTCCTCTTCCTCTTCCTCTTCCTCTTCCTCGACCGTAACGAACAAAAACTGCTCGAGACTCTCTTTAATCCCTTTTCCAAAAACCACCGAGGTGTTAAGGGCTTTTTTAAAAATCTCCACAATTGACAGATTGGTAATCGACAAAATTGTAACTACCGTCAGAAAACCCAGGACGATATAGCTGCCTGGTACGCCGAAAACGCCGACCAGAATCTTGGCCAGCACCGCCCCTATGAGGCCCCCGCCCGCTCCTTGCCGGCTAATGGCCCAAAAATCTGCACTCCAGATCAGCGGCAGATGCAGTAAGGTAAGTCCGCACAAAAAGAGGGCCAAAAAACCATACATGCGCCGACCGGTCATCGGCCAGCGTTTTTGCATGATTATGGTAAAGCCCCAGATTCCCATTATAACCGCCAGAAGATATCGCGCCTTTCCCGCCAGTCCGGTCAGGATCTGGGCCAATAAATTGCCAAATATCCCGGTAGTAGGCGGAGTCAAACTATTAGCCGGAGCCAAGTATAAACTGACGATGCACAGGCAGGAAAACGCCAAAAGCAAAATACCCACAATTTCATGCTTGCGGGTTTGATTTTCGTTTATTTTTTTAACTTTCCGCAGAGTTCGGCCAGACTTGATTGTTTTGGCCATATCTCCCACCTGCCACTAAAAGAATAACTGGCTGGCTATGAGCAACAGGCCCACCGTCCAGCAATAATAGGAAAAGATGCTGAGTCTTCCCTGTTTAACGATTTTAATAACCACCTTTACCGCGATGAAGCCGGTAATTATGGCTGCGACCGAACCCACAATCACCGGCAGGTAGTCTATACTGACGGGATTTCCAAAAAGATCCTTAGCCTCCAGCAGACTGGCACCCAAAATAACCGGGATCGACAGGAGAAAAGAATAGCGGGCCGCCAACTCCCGGTTCAAACCGGTCAAAAGGCCGCCGGCAATCGTCGAACCGGAGCGCGATATGCCAGGGGTAATCGCCACCCCTTGTATGGTGCCAATGATCAGAGCGTCGGCAATCGTCATATCCCGCTCCTGCTTATATCCAAAAGCAAAGCGCTCCGAAAACCATAACAAAAAACCGGTAATTATAAGCCCGATCCCCACCACCATGAGGGAAGCAAAAAACCCTTCAAAAATCGGTTTAAACAGGACACCGATGATTCCGGTAGGAATGCATCCAATCAGAATCATTAGGACTATTCTTTGGGTAGGCCGGCGGATTATGTCCACGATCTCGGACCAAAAGGCAGCGATGACTGCCAGTACCGTCCCGAGGTGGACAAAGATGTCGAAAGTAAGGGGCGGTTCCTGAAATCCCAAAAAGTGCTGAAATATTACCAAATGTCCCGAACTGCTAACCGGTAAAAACTCCGTCAGTCCTTGTACAATACCTAATAAGGCCGCCTCCGCGATGGTCAAGGTACTACTCCCCCTCACTCGGTTTGCCTTGTTTACAATTTATGGTTATTAAGCAACGCGTGTCAATTATACCATAAATACCATAAAAGTCCAAGCCAGTCGCGGTCAGGTGTCATCGGTCAGACGTCTGCCTAGCCTTCCTGGTTAACCCTTACCACATAGGTTTCCGCGATCCGATCGTGCAGCGCCCTCTTTCTCCCATCAAAAGCAATCATCAAGTACCCAATCAGCAGAAGAATAGCTGACAGGAATTTGCCAATGGTTTCCCGCAGCAAGATCGCACCCCACGTATTTGGACTTCCGTCCTGACTGACCACTTTTATGCCAAGTGCCATCTTGCCTAATGTTTGACCGTAAACCACCGTCAATATCACAAAATAGGCCAGGCTAATAATCAGTTCCGAGTAATTTAAACCCAAAAAAGTCCGTGTCCAATCCAGACCAAGTAGATCAGTTAAAACCCGGTAAACCGCAAGCAGAACCAGCGAGTCCAGAATATTAGCCATCAATCTGATCCAAAACCCCGCGTAACGAATCTCCTCCTGGGGAGTCAAGTTATCGATCAAAGCGCTTCCCCCTCTCTATTACTTTCCCTCTCTATATTTCAAACAGATAGAGCAATCTTGGTTCTGCTGAAAATCTGGACAAGAGCGGCTGGAACGGCTGAAGCGCTTGTTTGATGGAATCGGTTCGCTGATTAACCCCGTAAAATAAGGATCGGAAGGTAACCGGTTGCGAATACTGAATAATCTGGGCTTCAGCCAAACCTACGCTTTGGATAGCGTAGTTGGTGGCATCTTCCAGGGAGCCAAACTCATCAATTAAATTCAGTTCCTTAGCTTGCCGGCCTGAGTAAATGCGGCCATCGGCCATGGCTAATACCTCTTCCCGCGGAATTTGCCGACCCTCAGCAATAATATCTACAAACTGTTGGTAACTCTCATCGACCAGCTTTTCGAAAATGTCCCATTCTTCAGGGGTGAGTTCCCGGAGCGGACTGCCAATATCTTTATGTTTCCCGCTCTTGATTACATTTTCTTTGTAACCCAACCAATCGGCTGTCCCCTGATAATTGGGAATAGTAAAGATTACCCCGAGGCTCCCGGTCAAGGTGCTAGGATTGGCGAAAATACGATTGGCTGGGGCTGAGATATAGTAACCCCCGGAAGCGGCCATTGCCCCCATGCTAATGACTACCGGTTTCCCAGCTTGTTTTGTTTCCAGGACTTTACGGTGGATTTCATCAGAAGCGACTACCTCTCCGCCGGGACTGTTTACCATGATTACTACCGCTTTTACTGCATCGTCCTCTATAGCCTGATCCAGTTGGGAGATAAAATCTACGGCATTGAAACTGTCCGTACTAAATATATCCTGACTCTGGGTTATGGTTCCGTTTACCACCAGTTGTACAATCTTACTGGTTCCGCTGCCTTCAACCACTTGTTCCTGCCAGTAAGTTAGCCGGTTCGTACCGGTGGAACTTGAGTCTTTTACCACATAGGCGACAACCAAAAACACCAAAAGCACCCCGATAATCGTCCAGGCCCAGCGCTTACGGCCCATTAAAACTACCTCCTTTATTGCATATCTTAATATATATTTTAAAAACCTGATTTTAAAAACTTGATTTTCAGGTTAATAATCCATTTAAACTTAACACTTCAAAAAACAATTATTAAATAAACAACTTTTGACCCAGATTGTACCCCAAAATGAGAGCTTGTTCAGGTTGGGTTAACAAGAAAATTAGGCCTTATGCTTAGTGAAGCAAGGGGACGTTCTTTTTGCTTCCGTTTTGCTTCCTTTTTGCTTCGCTTCAATTACTAGAATTAACAGGAGAATTAGACTTTAATACTCGGTAAACCTTATTTTCATTGGTGGTTGTGTCTTATAGGTATGGGTGGTTATTAAGCAAAATTGTTGCTGCTTAATAAATTAGGAAGTACCCTATATAAACAGTATTATACACTCTAATTAGCAAGCAAGAAAAACATTTCCAAATAAATAAGGCCGGATTAATAAATCCAGCCGCGAGACACGCCTAGTTTAACTCTTAAACATTTTGCCTGATTGTGGGCACCTTTCCGATTCGAGTGCCCGGCTGCAGTTCCGGTCGCAAAAAATCCTGCGGATCAGTACTGATAATCTGCACTACGCTCCAAGACATCCCATCCTCTTGACGCAGAACTACCCGCACCCCATCCAGGACTTCCTCTTCCAGAACCGGTTCCGGCACAGTCGGATCCGTCCATATTTCCAGAGGATCAAGCGGGCTGTAGTGGATCATTGAATCGGAACCCCCTTAGATTCTTTTTGCTGCTTGATCAATTCTTTTAACTTTTGGACCGCCTGTCCCAATCCGCCAATCTCATCAATCAGTCCACATTCCACCGCATCCCGGCCCACCAGGACCGTCCCAATGTCCCGCGCCAAGTCACCCGTGCGAAACATCAGTTCCCGAAACCTCTTTTCGGACACCCGAGAGTGCTGGGTTACAAAGCGCACTACCCGGTCCTGCATTTTATCCAGGTATTCGTAGGTCTGGGGCACCCCGATCACCAACCCGGTTAAACGGATCGGATGCACCGTCATGGTGGCTGATTCGGTCACAAAAGAATAGGATGCTGCCGCCGCAATCGGTACTCCAATAGAATGACCCCCGCCTAGTACCAAGGATACCGTAGGTTTAGACATGCCCACAATCATTTCCGCAATCGCCAGACCACCTTCTACATCTCCCCCTACGGTATTTAAAATAACCAGCATGCCCTCAATCTCCGGATTCTGTTCAACCGCTACGAGTTGGGGAATGACGTGCTCATATTTGGTGGTTTTGTTTTGCGGGGGCATAATTAAATGGCCTTCCACCTGGCCGACAATCGTCAAACAATGAATATTGCCCCGCATTTCCGGGATCTCCATCTGGCCTAATTCCCGAATTGTCTCCAGTTTTTTGTTGCTTGCTTTACGCCGTTCTTTAGCGGGACGCGCCGGTTTTTTTACTTCCTCGTCTTCACTCGGGGTGACTTCCATCACCAAGTTCGAATTTTTAACCATCATTCTCTCTCCTGACCCCACAAAATTATTTAAAAATTATCTATGGTAGTATTCGCCTTACGCAAAAAAATCATACGCACATCCTTTTCGTGGCGCTAAGTTGTCAAGTTATTTTACCGTTGAGCCGAATGATGATAGAAAAACACACCTCATATAAAAACGACACCCGGTAAAATAGACTTTACAAAATAGACCTGCAAAAATAGCACCTTGCAGCAGCGATCTCCGTCAAAAACGACAATTCTACCTCGTAAATTTTTGCCTCGCAAAACAATACCGCAAAGAATCAACTCAAAAAATCAACCCATGAAAAATTCCCTCCGTAAAAAAATAACCCGCCACGGTCATTAGCGGCCGGGCGGGTTGCCTTTAGCGTTTGTCTTATGTCTTATACGTTGTCTTATTGCGTTTCTCTTATACGTTTGTCTTAAACAATTGTTTTGGTTTAAACTTCCATCACAATCGGGAGGATCATCGGCCGGCGACGGGTGCGTTCGTAAAGGAATTTTCCCAGCACATCCCGGATATTGGATTTAATCGTCGCCCACTCGGTGACTTGCTGCAGTTCGCACTTTTCCAAGGCCTGCCGTACCCGTTCCCGGGCGTCTTCCATGAGAGCCTCGGATTCGCGGACATAGACAAATCCGCGCGATACTATATCCGGACCGGTCATTACCCGGCCTGATTCTTTATTAATCGTCACCACCACGATCATAATTCCTTCTTCGGACAACTGTTTCCGGTCGCGAAGTACGATATTGCCTACGTCTCCGACCCCGAGTCCATCCACCAGGACGCGGCCTGAAGTAACCCGGCCGTTTTTGTATCCCTTTTCCTTGGTAAATTCCAAAACCTGGCCATTCTCAGCCACAAAAATATTTTCCGCTGGAATCCCGAGGCATTCAGCTAATTGAGCGTGTTTTTTCAGGTGTCGGTACTCTCCGTGTACCGGAATAAAAAACTTTGGACGGATTAAATTTAGCATCAGCTTCAGTTCTTCCTGGCTGGCATGACCGGAAACGTGCATTCCAGCCGCGGCCTCGTAAATGACCTCCGCTCCTTCTTTAAACAAGAGGTCAATAGTCCGGGAAACTAGCTTCTCGTTTCCGGGAATAGGGATGGCCGAGATGACCACCGTGTCGCCGGGGACAATTTCTACCCAGCGATGATCGGCCATAGCCATCCGGGTTAAAGCGGACATTGGTTCTCCCTGGCTGCCGGTGGTTAAGATTACTAATTGTTCCGGCGGGACTCGGTTTATCTCGCCTACATCAATCATGATTCCTTCGGGGATGTGTAAATAAGCTAATTCATGGGCGATTCGGGCGACATTTTCCATGCTCCGGCCAATCACCGCCACCCGGCGGCCATACTTAACCGCCATGGTGATCGCCTGCTGCAAACGATGCACATTCGAGGCAAAAGTGGCCACAATAATCCGACCGGGAGCATTTCGAAACGTATCGTCGAAAAATTCGCCCACGATCCGTTCGGATTTAGTGTACCCCGGTTTCTCCGCATTGGTACTGTCCGATAAGAGAA
Organism: uncultured Syntrophomonadaceae bacterium; assembly: GCA_964464665.1. Lineage (GTDB taxonomy): Bacteria > Bacillota > Ch66 > Ch66 > Ch109 > CAYXHK01. The sequence continues at coordinate 2,316 of CAYXHK010000094.1, read as the reverse complement.
CCAGCACTCCCCGGTTTCCCAGCTCGGCTAATTTGTGAAAATCCATTACCGATCCGTCAATCGGGGTCTGGTCAATCTTAAAATCGCCCGTATGCACCACAATACCCACGGGGGTATGAATCGCGATCCCAACCGCATCCGCGATACTGTGGCTTACCCTAAAGAAATCCAATTTGAAGCACCCTAATTTTACGGTATCCCGAGGACGGATCACGCGCAGATCCACCTCAGGAAGGCTGTGCTCCAGCAGTTTTTGTTTTAAAATGCCCAAAGTTAGCTGGGTGCCATAGACCGGCACATTAAGCTCTTTTAAAACATAAGGTAAAGCTCCAATATGGTCTTCATGTCCATGGGTGAGGACAATTGCCCGGATTAAATCCCGGTTCTCTTTTAGATAGGTTACATCCGGGATAACCACATCTATCCCCAAAAGCTCATCCTCGGGAAATTTCAAACCGCAATCAACCACCACAATGTCTTGACCATAACGAATCACCGTTAAATTCTTACCGATTTCTCCGAGCCCACCTAAGGGTATAATATTTAGTTTTCCATTGGCTGACAAACCCACACCTCCTGCGTTGATTCTGCTTCCCGTCCATTTAAACAGAATCGGCTGTATTTATCCGGTAATCTAAACTGAAGGTTTTTTAGAACCGTTCAAGCCGCTAATTGCTTTCCCGCCCAAAAATAAACAAATCCCGGAGATTCCGGGATACTCAACCGGGGTACACCGAACAACCTGCTTAACCATAATTATACCTTGGTCCAATTAAGGTTGCAAGTAAATAGCAAAAATTCCTGTCCTAAGCCCGTTTGTTCCGTAAGGTTTAGGACAGGAATAGCTTGCTTTTTTCGCAAATCTCTCTATGTATGCTTTAACATTTAGCCCTTTAGAGTGATAAGCTCAGTCTGAGTCTTTTAGATGAAATAACCGGGTGCTACATGCCAAATTGTTTCAGAGCATTCTCAATGTGCTCCAGATCAGCCGCGGATACGTCCACCAAGGGAAGACGCGTTGCCCCCACCTGGTGCCCCTGCAGGTTCAGGGCCGTTTTTATGGGTACCGGATTCGTAGTGACGAACATCGCCTTGAATAACGGGAATAAGCGCAAATGCAGTTCCCTCGCGTTTTGCCGGTCCCCATTCAGGAAACTCTGAATCATCGCCTGAATTTCCGGCCCCGCAATGTGGGAAACCACACTGATCACGCCATGCGCCCCTAAAGCTAACATCGGCAGGGTCAAAGAATCGTCGCCGCAATAAACGCGAAACCCCTCCGGAATGCTGCGCATTAAATCTGACGTCTGATCCATATCCCCGGAAGCCTCTTTGATGGCCACGATGTTTTCAACCTGGGCTAACCGGCCCACGGTTGCCGGCAGTAAGTTCGCCGAAGTTCGGCCGGGTACATTATACAGAATCACCGGGAGATTAACCTGTTCCGCAACGGTTTTAAAGTGCTGGTACATCCCTTCCTGATTAGGTTTGTTATAGTAGGGAACCACCAGCATAATCCCGTCTACGCCCAATTTTTCGGCTTCCCGGCTTAATTCCAGGGTACTGGCCGTACTGTTTGAGCCAGTTCCGGCAATCACCGCCGCTTTACCGCCTACCGCTTCGACCACTGCCTGGTACATCTGAAGTTTTTCCGCCTGGCTTAAGGTTGGCGATTCTCCCGTCGTACCAGTTACTACTAAACCATCCGAACCGTTTGCCACTAAATGGGCTGCCAGAGCCTGGGCTTTTTCGATCGCCACCTTGCCCGCCGCGTCAAATGGAGTGACCATCGCCGTTAAAACTCTGCCAAAATCCTTCATTTGATTATCACCACCCCTTCAAAATAATAGAAAACAAAACTTGAGAAACGACCAGTTTTTCAACTAACCAACCATGCCCGCCACGCACAACATTGATAAAAACACATCTATCCAACTAAGAAGGTAAAAAAATCGTCCCCCTGCTTCAGGGTTTCTAAGGACTTTTGCCAGAACCTTTGCCCTGCTTCCTTTAAGAAACAGCTAACGTCTATTCAACTAAGGAAACAAAGAACCGTCCCCTGCTTCACTGCTAACCTAAGGCAAATGCCCGGTGTAAAGCGCGTACCGCCGCTTCCATATAAGGTCTGTCTACCAGACACCAAATCGTGGTATGGGAATCGGCTGACTGCAGAATCGGAATTTTCTCGCGGGTTAAAGCCTCGACTATGGAAGCCATTACCCCCGGCATCCCGGCCATGCCGGCGCCTACCACTGAAACCTTAACGCAGTCTGGTCGGATCTGCGGCTCAAAATCAAGGTTCCGCAAGATCTTTAC
>CAYXHK010000093.1:3709-8602 GCA_964464665.1 uncultured Syntrophomonadaceae bacterium | reverse complement strand
GGTTGGAACGCGGGGTGCGGCCAATCGGCGACTGGTCGATCTCAATCACCTTATCCAGGAACTGCAGGCCCCGAATCGCATCGTGGTCCCCCGCTTTGGTCGAAGCCCGATTTAAGACATGCGCCAGTTTCTTATAGAGAATCTCATTGATTAAAGTACTCTTGCCCGAACCCGAAACCCCGGTGACGCAGGTGAAGACTCCCAGAGGGATCCGCGCCTGAATGTTTTTCAGGTTGTTTTCCCGAGCGCCTTCAATTTCCAGCCACTTGCCGTTCCCCGGGCGTCTTTCGGCCGGCAGCGGAATCCATTTACGGCCGCTGAAATACTGACCGGTCAGCGATTCGGGTGCTTTTTCAATATCCGCCAGTTTACCCAGAGCCACGACCTGCCCGCCGTGCGCCCCGGCCCCCGGCCCCATGTCCACCACAAAATCCGCTTCCCGAATCGTATCCTCGTCGTGCTCCACCACAATCAGGGTATTCCCCAAATCCCGCAACCGTTTCAGGGTCTCGATCAGCTTGGCATTATCCCGCTGGTGCAAGCCAATACTCGGCTCATCCAGGATGTACAGGACACCCATCAAGCTGGAGCCGATCTGCGTGGCCAGCCGGATCCGCTGCGCTTCGCCCCCCGACAAGGTGGCGGATTTGCGATCCAGGGTCAGGTATTCCAAACCCACCTTTACCATGAAGTCCAGCCGCTCCTGGATTTCCTTTAAGATCATAGCGGCGATGGCCTGCTCCCGGAGAGTCAGAACTACTTCCCGCAGATATTGTTGGGTTTCCACAACCGAAAGTCGGGTCAATTCATAAATATTCAAATCCCCGATCTTAACCGCCAGGGTTTCCGGCCGCAGCCGCGCCCCTTTGCAGGCCTGACAAGGGTTGGTGCTCATATATTTTTCAATTTCCTGCTTCGAATACTCGGAATGACTTTCACGATAACGCCGGTTCAGGGTATTGATAGCCCCTTCCCAGACCCCGGTATAGGCGGACTGCTCCCCGGACGTATTCTGAAAACGGTAGCGGATCTTTTCTTTCCCCGAACCATACAGCACCACCCGCAGGTGCTCCGGGGCCAGCTCCCTGACCGGCACCCGGGTGCTGAATCCGTAGTGTTCCGCCAGATTATCGAGCATTTGATAATAATAGAAACCCGAATAATTCGCCCAGGGGGCAATCGCCCCGTCGGCCAGGGATTTTTCCTGATCCGGCACGACCAATTCCCGGTCGACCTCCATCTTTATCCCCAGGCCCAAGCACTCGGGGCAGGCGCCATAAGGATTATTGAAGGAAAACATCCGCGGCGTCAGTTCCTCTATACTGATCCCGCAATCGCTGCAGGCAAAATTCTGAGAAAACAGCAGCTCATGCTTGCCGGTGTTTGGCGGCGCAGCCGGGTTGGCTGGGTTGACCAGGTTATCCAGGTTGGTCTGGTTTGCTGGGTTTGTCAAGCCATCCAGGTTCGCCGGGTTTGCTTTCGCTAAGTTTCCTGGACTTGCCAAGTCTTCCAAACTAGCCTGGTTGGCCGGGTTCGCCAAGCCTTCCAAATTGGCCGAGTTCTCCTGGCCTTCACCACTTCCCACGCTCGCCAAGCGGCCTGAGTTCTCCAGGCTTTCCAAGCTAACCCGGCTCCCCAGGTTTCCCTGGCCCCTGGGCACTTCCGGCTTAACGGGAACACCCAACACCTCCACCACGACCAAACCTTCCGATAACTTAAGAGTCGTTTCCAAAGAATCCGCCAGCCGCTGCCGCTGGTCCGGGCGGACTATCACTCGGTCAACCACTACTTCAATACTGTGTTTCTTATTTTTCTCCAGCTTAATCTCTTCCGTGATTTCCCGCACCTGACCATCGACCCGCACCCGGACATAGCCGGCCTTGCGAGCGTCTTCCAGGACTTTTTGGTGTTCCCCTTTGCGACCCCGCACCAGCGGAGCTAAAATCTGCATCCTGGTTCCTGCGGGATAAGCCAGCAGCGCATCCACGATTTGGTCCACGGTCTGCTGGCTGATCGGCTTCCCGCACTGGGGACAATGCGGCCGGCCGATGCGGGCGTAGAGCAAACGCAAATAGTCATAAACCTCGGTTACGGTTCCCACCGTGGAACGAGGGTTACGACTGGTAGTCTTTTGGTCTATGGAAATTGCGGGGGAAAGCCCCTCAATGCTGTCCACATCCGGTTTATCCATCTGCCCGAGAAACTGCCGGGCGTAAGCAGACAACGACTCCACATAACGGCGCTGACCCTCAGCATAAATGGTATCAAAAGCCAACGAAGACTTACCCGAACCAGATATGCCGGTAATAACGACCAATTGGTCTCGGGGCAGGGTCAAATCAATATTCGCCAGATTATGCTGCCGGGCACCCCGGATCACAATCGAGTTACTCGACATTTAACTTTAGGCTCCTTTTTATCGACAATTTTTCTTATATTATAACATATCGGTTCTAAGAAAAAGAGGAAATAGCTATAACATATCGGTTCTAAGGAAAAGAGGAAATGACCGCGTCAGCTGGGTTCGGTTGAAATAAATGGACTTTTCCTTTATAGTTAAAATGGTTAAATAGCAACCTTAAAACTAGTATCCAGCACCTCTACCCATAAAATACCTCGTCTTCAAATATCCGGCGTTATTGAATCTGAATCCAAATCCAAAACAAAATCTAAATCTGATTCCGAAAGGAGTCTTTCATACGGAAATACTGAATGAAATCGTAATCATATTCGGGTTATCGATCGTGGTTTTATACTTTTGCCACCACCTGCGCATCCCATCCATCATCGGCTTTTTAGTCACCGGCCTCCTTTGCGGGCCTAACGGCTTAGGTCTAGTGAATACGCTCCATGACGTCGAGGTGCTCGCCGAATTTGGGGTCATCTTGCTGCTGTTTACCATTGGGATTGAGTTTTCCTTTGATAAACTCCTGCAAATCCGCAAATCGGTTCTAGTTGGCGGTACCGCTCAGGTTTTATTGACCATTCTGGCCGTATTTCTGCTGGCCCAGGTTTTCCAGCAACCATTTGGCCGCTCCATTTTTCTCGGTTTCTTGATTTCACTGAGCAGCACCGCCATTGTGCTGAAAATGCTGCAGGAAAGAAGCCAGGTTAACAGTCCGCATGGTCAAACCATTTTAGGCATCTTAATCTTTCAGGATTTGATTGTGGTGCCCATGATCCTGTTTACCCCTTTGCTCGCCGGGGCCAGCGAAAATATCGCAGCGACCCTGCTGACCTTACTGCTCAAAGCAGTTGCCATCCTGGTCGGGGTAGTCATCTTAGCCAAAAAAGTGGTTCCCTACGTGCTGCACCAGATCGCCCTGGTCAGAAGCCGCGAGCTATTTCTGATCAGTATCGTCGGGATTTGTATGGCCATTGCCTGGGCCACTTCCAATCTCGGCTTATCCCTGGCATTAGGTGCCTTTTTAGCCGGTTTGATCATCTCCGAATCCGAATACAGTCACCAGGCTTTAAGCAGTGTCCTGCCGTTTCGGGACGTGTTCACCAGTTTCTTTTTTGTTTCGATCGGGATGCTGCTGGACCTGAACTTCCTGATCGACAAACTCCCGCTTGTGATTCTGCTGACCTTAGTCGTGTTAGCCTTAAACAGCGTCATTTCGGGTCTGGCCACGCTGATTCAGGGATATCCCCTACGGATCGCCATCATCGTTGGTTTGGCGGTCAGCCAGGTCGGCGAGTTTGCCTTTATCTTATCCAAAATCGGAGTGCAGCACGGCCTGCTTACTGATTACATCTACCAGTTATTCTTGTCCGTCTCCATTTTAACCATGGCTTTAACCCCTATCTTAATCAATTCTGCCCCGAGACTGGCCAATGCCGTCACCCAGCGGCTTCCAGTATCTAAGTGGCTAAAAACCGGCATTTATGACCGGTCGTTGAACCTCGCTTTAGCGACTGGTCCCGCGAAATCCGACCATATGGTGATAGTCGGCTACGGCTTAACCGGGAAGAACCTGGCCAAAGCTGCCACGGCCATCCCGGTCGATTATGCGATCATTGAAATGAACCCCGATACAGTCCGGGAAGAACAAGCCAAGGGGGAACCGATTTTTTACGGGGATGCGGCTCAGCCGGAAGTTCTGCACCTGGTAAACATCGAACACGCCCGGGTAATCGTAGTCGCCATCTCCGACCCGGCCGCCACGGTGCAGATCACCGATCTGGCGCGCCGGATGAGTCCAAACGCCCATATTATTGTCCGCACCCGTTACCTTCAGGATATCGAAATGCTTTACAATATAGGCGCGAACGAGGTAATTCCGGAAGAGTTTGAAACCTCGATTGAAATCATCTCCCTAGTTTTAAAGAAGTACCTGGTACCCCATGATGAAATGGATGCCTTTATCGCGGAAATCCGCGCCGACGGTTACCAGATGTTTCGGACCCTTTCAAAAAAATCGGCATCCTTAAGGGATTTAAAACTGCATTTCCATAACATCGAAATCATGACGTTTAAAGTGGGAGAAAAGTCGCTGATCGCGGATAAAACCTTAGAGGAAATAGACCTGCGCAACAAATACGGGATCTCCGTGCTCTTAATCCGGCGTGCGGATTGTGAAGAAACCTTAACCAATCCCAAAGGCACTACCCGGATTAAAGGCAAAGATGTGGTTATTGTGCTCGGCTCCCCGGAAAAAGTGGCTGCCGCCAGTAACGTATTTGCAGACCTCGAATTGACTGTAATCCGCCCCACCGCCTCCTAGGGAGGGGACAGTCCCCGCCCGATATTTGTCGGATTTAGAATTATTTTTCTTGTCCCCTCAGGGGACAACGGAATTAATTTTGTTAACTCAGTAGACCCATTATTTTTTTACGCTTAGGGGCTTAGGGGCTTAGGGGCTTAGGGGCTTAGGGGCTTAGGGGCTTAGG
>CAYXHK010000093.1:0-3609 GCA_964464665.1 uncultured Syntrophomonadaceae bacterium | reverse complement strand
CTTTTAACTCTTTCACTTTAAGCCTGATGTTCTAAATTCTACCCAATTTAACTGAAACCTCAAGTCAGTCTTGCCTGGTTTACAGATATAACTGCATTAGAAAGGGGGGAGAGTCACCGCCCGAATTTTGTCGATTTGCCCAGTTCGGCCAACTCCTCAACTCTAGCAGGCCATTTCAGCTAGGTCCGCCAGTTCCTCCAGCACAAATTGGGCTGCCGGGACTATGGCCGCTTCCACGGCCGGGCTTAATCCCACCTGAAACGGCTCCTCATCCTGAATTTCAATACCAACAATGATCAGGGATTCCGGCAGATTCCCGGTCAGACGGGCCAGATCCAAGGCATCCAAGATTCCTAAACCATGGGCGTCGCCCACCAATCGGCCCCGGGAGCGGGTGGTCAGATCCTTCAGTTCAAAGCGCTGCACCGTACCCACGGGCATCCCGCTTTGCACCGCGTCCACCAAAATCACCCGATCCCCGGCCTGCCAAAAATCTAACAGATTTATGCCGGGCGTCCCGGCCTCAATTAACAGCGTATTGGCCGGCAGCTCTGACTGCAGGTGCTCTTTAATATATTGTATTACTTTTAATCCTATTGCGTCGTCAGCAGCGAAAAGATTTCCACAGCCAAGCACCAACTGTCGCATATGCAACTAACCCTCCCTGCGGATCTTTACTTTCAAGGAATGCACGGAACATGACAAACAAGGATCGTAACTGCGGATTAGCATCTCGCACTTAAGGGTAAGTTCCTCATCCGAAAGATGCAGCAGTTTCGGCACAAACTCGTTCATGTCTTTCTCAATGTTGTAGACGTTGCGCGCGGTCGGCGCCACGATGTCCCACTTCTGCACGATGCCGTCCTTATCAATTTTGCCACCGTGGGTGCAAATGCCGCGGGGAGCCTCGGTAATCGCGTAACCCTCCCCGGCCTTAACCGTGAATCTCGGTTCCTCATATTTGGGTTCACCGAGCAGATCAATCGTCCTGATGCTCTCATCAATCGCGTGCACCAGCTCAATCCCCCGCGCCACGATACTCATATAGGGATTGAAATCCGGAGCCTTAAAACCAATTTCCCGGGCAATCGCCTGCGCATCCGGCGAAAGCTGCCCAAAATTGACATTCACCCGGGCTAAGGGACCAACCAGCATCGAATCCCGTCCCTGAACGATGGCGTGTTTGGCGTTGCTGCCGGGCACGTGGGTTTCAATCAGCCACTGCGGGTATTCCCATTCAGCTACATCTAAGCCGTCGGTCGAGACCAGCCGACCATTGGTGACCGCATATTCTGATTCGTGTTTTAGCGCGACGTGCTCGCACTTGCGCACCAAGTCCGCATACACCGCGTCTGAAGTCAGGGTCTTGGCCAAACGACAGGTATCCAGGGCAAAATCCTTAATCCCGACCAGACGCTCCCGCAGTTTCAGCAAATCGGACTTCGAAGGCACTGCCGTAAAACCGCCGACTACCGAGGTGCGGTTTTGGATCTCGTGCCCGGTCAGGACTACACTCATGTCATTGCCCAGCCGTTTAAACTGCAGGGCTTTTTTTACGACTGGCAAAAGTTCGGGGTTGCCGGCCATCCCGACCACGCTTTCGTAGCCCAGATAGTCCGGGGCAGCCAAAAAGAAAACGTGCAGGGAATGACTCATGATCCAGTCCCCGAGTAATAGCAGGTGGCGCAAATGATGCGTCTGCTCGCTCACCTGAATCCCCATGGCCTGCTCTACCGCCCGTACCGCGGACAGGTGGTGCGGATGCGGACAAATCCCGCAGATGCGCTGGACCAGTTCCGGCACCTCTTCGAATTTGCGGCCAACCAGGAACGCCTCAAAAAAGCGGGGTGATTCCCAAATCTTAAAACGGGCTTCTTTAATCTTCCCCTCCGCCGAGATGAGCAGATCCAGGGCGCCGTCTCCTTCCTCGCGGGCTACATAACCAACATGGATTTTACGCTCGCTCATAAAACTTCGCCCCCTTCTGAAATTGTGGTGTGTTGCCGGCGTACTTGCGGAATTTCCGTACCACATCGTCTTTAGTCAGACCGAGTTCCTCGTGGAACACCTTGGCTAAAGATTCGGCGTTGCAATCATCCGAAGGGCCGCGGCAGCCTTCACAGGCTCGATTCAAACTGGGACACAGGGCATCACAGCCCGCTGCCGTCACCGAACCCATACAGGCCTGTTTCCCTGAGACCAGCAGACAGGAATTTTCTTTCAGCTTGCATTCGCCGCAAACCGAATGGGTCTTAAACCGGGGACTCCTCCCCAGCAGGGCGCTCTGCAACAAATGGACCAGTTCGTTCAGATCAATGGCGCAACCGCGCAGATAAGCGTCCACCTTTACATAATGGTCGATCCCGTAAGCGGCAATCGACTGGATATCCCAAAGATGGGTATAAACCTGCTCTTCCACTTCTTTCTGGGTGCCGATATAATTTTTAATGGAAGGAACCCCGCCAAAGCAGGCGCAACTACCCAACGCCACCAGCGTTTTGCAGCCTTCCCGGATTTGTTTCAATTCCTCCAGCTCCCGCGGTGTAGACACCGCTCCCTCTACCAGGCTGATATCGTATGGCCCAGCGAAGTTTTCCCGTTTCGCCATCACAAAATAGCTTAGTTCTACGGCGCCCAGGATGTCCAGTAAATGGTCTTCCAGATTTAGGATCGAAAGCTGACAGCCCGCACAGGAGCTGAATTTAAATACCGCAATTTTTGGTTTAGCCACTGTGTTCCCTCCCCCCTAAAAAATATCCTCCGGAATATCTTTAACCTCCGAGTAACGGAAAACCGGACCGTCCTGACAGACAAACAGCGGACCGATCTGACAGTTCCCACACTTTTTAATCCCGCAGCTCATCCGGCGTTCCAGCGAAACAAAAACCTCCTCTGGCTTAAAGCCCCGGTTCAGTAAATCCTTGACCGCGAACTTCATCATGATCCCCGGGCCGCAGGTCATTACGATGGTGTTGGCCGGGTCGACTTCCAGCAGGTTGCAGAGGGTAGTCACTACTCCCACGTTGCCTTTCCATTCGCTGCAGGACGGATTATCCACGGTTAAGCGCAGCTTCGTGTCCGGCAGTTCCCGCCAGGCATCATACTCATCGGTAAACAGCATTTCATCGGGATTGCGGGCGCCGTAGAGAATCTCCAGTTTTCCGTAATCCGCCCGATTATTTTCAATATGTTTGATGACCGGCCGCAGCGGGGCTAAACCAATCCCGCCCGCGACGATCAGCACGTTCTTGCCTTTGGCTTCCTCGACCGGCCAGCCCGCACCGTAAGGCCCGCGGATATCGAGCTGCGCTCCTTCTTCCAGGTTTTTCAGGAAGTTGGTGACCGCGCCCACCGAGCGGATCGTATGCTCCACAAAGCCTTTTTCCGCTGAACCGGAACTGATCGAAATCGGCGCTTCACCCACGCCCGGAATACTTAGCATATTGAAGGTGCCGGGATCAAAAGTGAAATCCCGCTGCTGTGCTTCATCCTTAAAAACAAACCGATAGGTCGCCGTATCCCCAGTCTGGGGCTTAACCGATTCTAACACCGCCGGATGGCCGGTGTAAGGGTTTTCACTGGGACAGATGCCCTTGCGGGTAGCCTTAT
>CAYXHK010000092.1:0-8613 GCA_964464665.1 uncultured Syntrophomonadaceae bacterium | reverse complement strand
TATGTTCACCTTCCAATTGCTCGTCTTCCGAATTATTCAACTTCTATTGTTTACCTTACTGTTGGTCAACGTCTAGTGGTCATCTTCCTATGTTCACCGACCTGTTTTCACCTTCCAAATTAGCGAATCCCTATCAGCAGCCCGAAATCAGATTTAGGGCAGTAAACCCGCTGCCTCCAGACCACAGGTTTCCGGGAAACCAAACATGAGATTTAAATTTTGAATCGCCTGTCCCGAAGCCCCCTTGACCAGGTTGTCAATCGCTGACATGACTACCAGACGATTGTTTCGCTCGTCAACGACCAGTCCGATGTCACAGTGATTCGAGCTGTAAACCGCTTTAGTCATGGGTAACTGTCCCTCGGGCAGCACCCGGATAAAAAATCGGCCCTGATAAAAATCCGTATAGAGTTCCAGGAGTTCTTGCTGCGTTACCGAACGCCGCAGAGAACCGTACATGGTACTTAGAATTCCCCGGGACATGGGAATTAAATGCGGACTGAAAGAGATCCGCACATCTTCCCCGGCCATTATAGAAAGCCCCTGCTCAATCTCTGGGGCGTGCCGGTGGGTACAGATGCTGTAAGGTTTCACGTTTTCGTTAACTTCACAAAAGAGGTTATTTAAAGCGGGAGTCCGACCCGCCCCGGAAACCCCGCTTTTGGAATCCACAATCAAAGTCTGAATATCGAGCAGGCCCGCCTTTAAAGCCGGGGCCAAACCTAAAATCGCACTGGTTGGATAGCAGCCGGGATTGGCAACAATGTTCGTGTTTCGCACTTGTTCCGCAAACAGCTCCGGAATGCCATAAACCGCCTGCGCCAATAACTCGGGCGCCGCATGGGTGGTATTGTACCACGCTTCGTATACCTCGACCTGACGGAAGCGAAAATCCGCCCCGAGATCGATTACTTTTTTACCCTGCCGCGCGGCCTCGCTGACAACCGGCACGGCCTGCCCGTGGGGCAAAGCCACAAATATGGCCTCAAAACGTTCAATAAAGGCCGGCAGTTCCGCCGGGCCCATCGCCTCACACTTAACCGAGGTATAGCGAGTTAAATTAGGAAAGACTTCGTCAAAACCGCGACCCACGTTAAACAGCGAAGTTATGGCCGAAACCTCGGCTTTTGGATGCCGGGCCAGTAAACGGGTCAATTCTTCCGCAGTATAGCCATCGCCTATAATGCCGACTTTAATCACTTTCAAAGACACCCCTTTTAAACCGTCACTTTTAAATTCAATTAAGTATTAAGATTCAATTAAGGCCCTGCCTTTGACAGCGCCTTAATCAATATTATTTAACATCCCATAATTATACTAGTTATTGCGGTATTTTAACACCTCTCGGTCAGATTTTCTCAGCCAGGCTCAAATTCCAGTCAAATTATACTTAGGACAACTTAAATTCTTATGGTTACAGGATAATATTATTATTGCTGGATTTATATTTTTGTTACAAGCTTTGTTATGATCCTCTGTTTTTTATTCTGTTTTAAATTTTTATTTACTGATTAGATTATTTTCTAAATAAGTTTATCTGCTCAACTTGAGGCAATGCCCAGCCAGGGTCTGTTCCCTGTATGAGCGAGTAACTTGTTCCGCAGTTCATTTTTCGCTTTTTCCGCTAAATAGGGATTTAGGAAGATATCTAAAGCCATCCAAGCAAGCAGCTTGACCGCCAGGCTTAATACCTCGGCTCCCGCTTGGGAACCGGCAGCCTCGGCGAATTGCCGGCTGTGCGGCACCAGGTTCGACTGCAGTTGGAGGTAAGGATGCAGACTGGGGACAGCCTGACTCACGTTTCCCATATCTAACGATCCCTTAGTCTCCCGATGGCCAACCAAGTCTTTGACCCCTAAATTGTATAAATTATCCCGGCACAAACTGGCCAGGGTGGGATTGCTCAACATCCCTTTATAAGAATACTCATAATTGCGCCATTCAACCGAAGTGCCGGTCATCAAAGCCGCTCCCCGGGCGCACTGTTTAACTTTTTCCACAACCTGTTCCAATAAGGCCTGATGCTGCGCCCGAATGTAAAACCGAGCAGTCGCCCGCTCGGGGATGATATTGGCGCTGATTCCGCCCTCGGTAATGATTCCGTGAATGCTTACCTCCCGGTACAGCTGCTGCCGCAGAGCATTGATTCCTCCAAAAAAGGAGAGCACCGCATCGAGCGCATTGATCCCTTCCTGGGGGCACGCCGCTGCATGCGCGGCCTTTCCGGTAAATACGAATTCCAACGCATCCATGGCCAGCGAGCTGATCTCCGCCGCATAACAATCTCCGGGGTGGAACATTAAAGCGATATCGATATTGTCAAAAACCCCGGTTTCCACTAGGGTCACCTTGGCTCCGTTCGTTTCTTCCGCGGGGGTGCCGATGACCACGACAGAACCGGGCAGTTCATCCAGCAGCCGGCGAAGAACCAAACCCGCGCCCACGCTGGCAGCCCCAATCAAGTTATGCCCGCAGGCATGTCCTAATTCCGGCAAGGCGTCGTATTCCGCCAACAAGGCAATTCGGGGGCCTTCTCCAATCCCGCGATACTCCGCGTAAAAGGCGGTGGGCAGACCAGCCAGCCCTTTAATCACCTTAAACCCATGCTGAGCCAGACCGGTGGTTAAAAGCTCCAGGGCGAAGTATTCCTGGTTGCCTAATTCCGGCCGGCTATGTAAGGCCTGGCTTATTTCTATAATCTGCGGGCTAAAGATTTCGAACTCTTCCAAGGCCCGCTCCTTGAGATTCCGCTGCACCGGTCCCACCCTCTCTGGAATACGCAATTACCAACAATATTTATTCCACAAGCAAAGCCAATATCCTTTTTTCGAGCATAAGCGACAAATGAAGTATACAGAATAATTAAATGGCCGGTTTGACTTAAACTGGCCACATAGGATTTATTAACCTGACTTTTGACCGGATTAAGGAAGTGATTTTCAGGAAAATTTAAGAAGATAAATGAAAGAAGGGCGGATGTACAGGTCGTAAGCAAAATGGTTTACCGCGAAAGAAGCGAAAGAATCGGCGAATCCCCCGGTCTTGACTGGATCATGTTCCATGTGGAACATTTCGGATGGCTACTGCCAGTTTAAAATTTCCTGAACCGGGATGGCTAATCCCCGGATTTCCTCCGGATCCTCTGTTTCTCGTTTAAGCGAAGCAAAGACCACCCCGACCACCTCGCCGTTTTGGTCATACACGGGACTGCCGCTGTTCCCCGGGTAAATCGGAGCCTTAATGCTGAACACTTTTTCCGGCTGGTCTTTTAGTTTTAAGTAGCGATCAACCTCGCCTCCGATGGCGATATTTTTTAGGCCCAGGGGATTCCCGACCACCAGCACCGGGTCCCCAGGCAACGGTTGGCTCTGCTGGTTCGGGTGGGCGACCGGCAGATCGGCTGCTTCCAAATATACCAGCGCCAGGTCAAATTCGGGTTTGTTGCGCCAACTCTTGGCCGCGTACATTTTTCCATCCGGGAACCGAATCGTGATCCTTTCCGCCTCTGCCACAACGTGCTGATTAGTGACAATTACCCCGTTTGGCGCAATATTAAAGCCGGTCCCCCTTTTTTGTTCCAGGGCTAACAACGAACCCTGCTTACGGGCCAGCACTTCGATTTGCACCACTGCCTCCAGCAGCTGACTGTCAATCACTTCTTTTAACTCGGCGGATTTCGCAATCAAATTCGCCTTGGGCTGGTTAAACTTGGGCCAGGCGTTCATGCCGATTAAAGCTATGAAAAAAAGCACGGTAAGTAAAGCCACCAGCCGGTAAACAAGCGGGATACGCCTAGGGGGGAGTTCCATCTCCTCCGGTTCATCCAGGTCTTCCAGAGTGGTATATTCGTTTGAATCAGAAAAACCGTTAAAGGGGCTGCTCGGGTTAAAACGGTCAATCTGGTTAAACTGGTCAGCCTCCTTAAACCGGTCAGCCTGGTCCAATCGGTCAGACTCGTTAGACCGGCCAGCCTCCTTGAACCCATCCGTTCCTGGCTCAGACTCTGGATGTTTCGGATATTTGGACTTATCCATACGGTCTCCTTATCCGCGACTTTTCATTTTTAGCGTCTTTTCTATGCCTTTTCCGCACAGTCTCTTTTTTTGCGTCTTTTCCGTGTCTTCTCCTGTTTCCGGATCTTTTCCGCGACTTTTTCGCGTCCCTTATTTCTTCAGGATCACGATATACTCCTCGGGGTAAGCCAGGGACTGAGCTTTGGCTGCGGAAGTAAACTTCCCGGTTAACGGGTCCCGGGTTTGGGGCAGGATTTTGGCCGGGATCCGGCGTTTGATTAAACGGTCAAAAGTAAAGCCCAGCCCGACCCCCATTTCCGCAAACACTTCCGCATTGGGGATGGGTACTTTCCGTAAAGCGGTATTGCCGATAACGATCCCGGTTCGGCCGCCCGGTTTCAGCTTTTTATGCATCTCGCGGATGCATTGCTGCATGGCTGAGAAATAAGACTCAACCCCAACTCCCTCTTTTTTATCTGTTTCCTTAAGCTGCTGAATCGTCTCGAGCGCCAGCGGGCTCAACAGTTCTTCCGGGCGGCTTTCGCTCTGGATGGATCCGATAAATTTTTTACGCAGTACGCTTAAATCCGGGGCAAAACCTAAAATAAGATTGCCCAGTTGGTGCAAATCGGCGTATTCATAAGAAGTTACGTACGGTGGGGAAGTGACAATCAGGTCAATGCTGTCAGGTAAAACCGGCAAATCCCGGGCATCACGGCACGCAGCCAAAACAGAGGTTTCCTGGGAATCAAGCTGCTCGTAAAATAAAAAATTCCGCTTAGCCATATAGTTAAGGTGTTTACGGAGGGTCGGCACCAAGGGGGGAATCGCCTTTTTGGGGTCTACAGTTGGTTTGCTCGACCGCATCAGCCACCGGCTGCAGTTTTTCAAGATATTAGAAAATCCGCACAAAAAAAAGATCCGCACCGCTTCGTCGGGTTCCTGATTTATAAGATATAAGACCACGGCCAGTTCCCGGCGGTTCGGCTCGGTAAACCAGTAATCGATCCGTTCGTGTTCCAGAGGGAGCACCTGAGCCAAAAGGGGAGAAACCAAAGCCCCCTGGGAATCCACCTCCAGGCCGGCAAACAATCTGGCTAGGCTTTTCTCCAGCTCACCGGGATCAATCGGCGTAGTCTTAGCCTTGGCGATCAGCCAGGCCAGTGGATTAATATCCGTTCCCACGGCTCGGCGCTTATGGAGCAGTGCTTCCACCAAAGTGGTCCCGGACCCCATGAAAGGGTCGCCGACCAAATCGCCGGGCTTAGAGTATTCTTCAATCAGCTTAGCAGCCAGAGGAGGGATAAACTTAGCGGGATATTTATGGTAACCGTGCGTAAAAGCGGTGGTCTGTTTTGTCG
Organism: uncultured Syntrophomonadaceae bacterium; assembly: GCA_964464665.1. Classification (GTDB taxonomy): domain Bacteria; phylum Bacillota; class Ch66; order Ch66; family Ch109; genus CAYXHK01. Next base: position 3,239 of record CAYXHK010000092.1, on the reverse strand, counting down.
TACATTCCGCAAACGACCAGGATGGGTCCGGCTGCCCCTGTGCAGCGAAAACGCTTTGCGTCTCCAACTTAAGACACTCCTTCGGTTTTTCAGTAACCAGTAACCTAATCTATTTCGGGATTAAGCAGCCAATTTCCTGCCCGGTCGGACCTAGATGACTATTTTAATAATCTCCCCGCAGTTAGTGCATTTCCTGCCCTTAAGACCTACGATCTCCACGAAATACCCCCGGCGTTTAATTAAAACTGCTGAGCACTGCGGGCAGCAGGTATCCTTCCCCGCTTCAGCCGGCAGATTGCCCAGATAAACGTAATGCAACTTTTCTCTGGCTAAGGCATAAGCCCGCTGCATACTTTCCAGGGGTGTCGGCGGTAAATCCAGGCGGTAGTTGGGGAAATAGCGGGAGAAGTGCAACGGAATATCCTCGCTCAGCCCAGCCACCCACTCGACCAGGGAGCTGATTTCCGCTTCGCTGTCGTTTAAGCCGGGAATGAGCAGGGTGGTGATTTCCACGTGGCACTTGGGCACGGCCAGTTCCACGGTGCGCAGCACTGGATCCAGGTCGCCTTTACACCAGCGCTGATAAAAATCCGGCGTAAAGGCTTTAACATCTACGTTAAGGGCATCCAGGAAGGGCAGCAGTTCTTTCAACGGCTCTTCCCGCACAAAACCGTTCGTGACCAAAACGTTTTTCAACCCGGCCTGCTGCGCCTGCAGAGCGGTCTCCCGCACGTATTCATACCAAACTAAGGGTTCGGAATAGGTATAGGCTAAACCGATGCAATCCTCCTGGGCAGCTTTAACCGCCAGAGTCAGCTCCACCGCCTGCTTCGGGCTAAGCTGGCCGGTAGTAGGCTCCGCCTGCGCGATAGACCAGTTCTGGCAAAACTGACAGGCAAAATTGCACCCGAACGTGCCGAGCGAAAAAATGGTGCTCCCGGGGTAAAAATGGTACAAGGGCTTCTTTTCAATCGGATCCAGACCCTGCGCCGCTACCCGGGCAAAGTTGCGGGTAAAAAGCCGGCCATCCCGGTTTTCGCGCACGCGGCAAACCCCCACCTTGCCCGGACTTAGCAGGCACTCCCGGGGGCATAACAAACATTTAACCCGATCCTTAGGCCGCGTTTCATAAAACAGCGCTTCCAGCATATAAAGACCCCGTTCCTTTCTTTATAGAAAAATCTTCCTACTTAGAAATTCCTGCTTCATAGACACATAGCTAGACGGTTGCCCGCCCCCGCCATGAAGCATGGGGGAAGCATGGTGCTTCCTTGAAACAAGGGACGTTCTTTTTGCTTCCTTAACTTTTAGGGAAGCATGGGTAAGCAGAGAGACGATCCCTTCGTTTCCTCGTGAAGCAAATCAACGGTTCCCCTGCTTCCTTGCGTCCTTGCTTTCCTTTCCGTTCTCTCGCTCTCCTTCTTTGTCCTGTCCTTTCCGTTCTGCGTCCTTTGCTTTCCCACCTTTGCCTAAATTAAGTATAACGTTTTACTTCAAACCGCTCCATTTGAACAGGTTCCTGCGGGCCGATCCCAGCTTTCTGCCGGGCAATCTCTACCTGCTCTTCCGGCGTGTCGATCCCTTCCAGATTAGGCAAAAGCAGCCCCCGGCGCGAACCCCGGCTGACAATTACCCCGTAGCGCAGCGGATCGAGTTCCACTAGGCTGTCAATCGGTTCCGGGTCGCTTAAAACATCGACCGAGTAGACCAGTTCAGTCAACTCGTCCGCCGTGACCGGCGCAAAGCGGGGATCGCGCGTGCCGGCACTGACTGCGTTCTCGATAATTTCCTGCGCCAAATTAGGCTGAGTTGGCGCGATGGTGCCAATACAGCCCCGCAGCTCGCCGTGTTTTTTGATACTTACAAACGTGCCGGCCGACCCGCCAAACTCCGATAAATCCGTTTTCGGTTCGCTTAGACGTCGGCCTTTACGGACGTAAGTTTCCAAACTCTCCCGGGCTAAACGGACCAACGCTGATTCCGCTGCCCGGCGATCCTGCTGAACTTGCTGCTGGTGCGATTTAAGCTGCGCCAATAAATACCGGTCTGCATCCGGCATCCCGATTCCCAGATTAGCCACCATATAACCCACGCCAAAGGGCCCCTCGTAACTGTAAACTTCCGGGTGCACCTGCCGGCCATCGGCTGCCCCCCAGCCAATAATCATGGAACGCAGCCCGCACTCCCCAGCCTGCTCCGCCAGACCAGGGGGCAGATTAAGCAACCCGGCCACATCTGCCTCCGCAGTGATGGTACAGATCCGCTGGTCAAACACGGCGCCTTCCTGGCGATAGCCAGCCGAAGCATCGGGAGTTAAGCGGTGCGAAAGGTCTCCACTCGCGATTAAAACCGCCCGCCGTCCAGTCCGCACCACCGCCCGATTGATCGCCTGACCAAAAGCGTATAAATCCAAAAAGGGCAGGAGACCGTAAGCCAGCACCAGCAATTTGGGCAGGGCGGTTTGGGTTGATGACGGCCAGCTTTTAGCCAAAAAGTAAAGCGGGACCATCACTCCGTGATCCAACCGGGTTGAGACTCCATACCCCGCGGCCTCTCGCTCATTTAAAAGCACAGTTGGAATACCGGCCGTATCCGCTTCCTCTACCAGCGTATGCGCCAATTCCAAATCATTAGCGTAGTCAAACGCCACCTGCCGGGCGTTGAATTGCCCGAAGTTTCCCCGGAGCGTCGGGGTCCCTAAAATCGCAATCCCATCCCGAAAGATGGGCGCGTGGGGAGTAATAAAGATTAAGGTATCGGGTGCCGCTTCCCGTACCTCTTGGCCTAACCGCAACAGAGCCTGTTGGCTCTGCGCCACTTTTCGGTCTTCTCCCTGGCCAACTTCCGGCACCATGATGGGCGCATGGGGAGTTATCGCCACCATTAAGAGTTCCCCGGGGTACGTTTTGACTTCCGAATGAGCAGCGGCCATGCCGACTCAACTCCTCTCGTTCGTGCTTCCAGCCTTTAACTAATATGTTCAGATTAAACGAGCAGGCGATTTGCCCGCTTGATTTGGCTGAAATCTTGCGCTAAAATTATTCGACTATAATCTTGCGCTAAATCATTTAACCATAACCTCGCGTTTAATATACGACTGCGCTTAAATTTTGCTTGGTGGTTTAAACCGGTTAATCCCTGATGATTTAATTTAAGTGAAATAATTTATTAAGTGTCAAAAGGCGTTTTCGCTAAAACACCGCTCAACTATTAATACTAAATGGGTTTGGCGCATCAAT
>CAYXHK010000091.1:0-8625 GCA_964464665.1 uncultured Syntrophomonadaceae bacterium | reverse complement strand
GATTAAAGCGAACATACCCTCCCGGATTGCTTTCGCGGTTTCCTCTCAAATGGATTCCCGGACTATCCTGGATGTGGGAGGCGCTGAGAAACTGGTGGGCCGCGGCGACATGCTGTACATGCCAGTCGGGTATGCCAAACCGGTCCGCGTTCAAGGACCTTTTATCTCAGATGAGGAAGTGGAGCAATTAGTCTATTTCCTTAAGAAACAGGAAAAACCCTTATTTGTTGAAGGGATAACTGAGGGTGAGTCCAACAAACCGGAAGAACCGGAAGCAGAAGACGAACTCTACCTGGATGCAGTCCGTTTGTTTATTGAGAGCGGGCAGGCTTCGATTTCGCTGCTGCAAAGGAGATTTCGGATTGGTTATACTCGGGCGGCCCGGCTGATTGATCTTATGGAAAAACGCGGCGCTGTTGGTCCATTTGAAGGCAGTAAACCGCGGGAGGTTTTGCTGACTATTGAAGCGTATGAAAGCAAGTATGGTAAATTCTAAAAGCCAACGGGCTGACTTAACTTGCGTAAACCTTGTCGACACCTTTTGCTGAGTGGTATACTAAAATGAAGGTCTGCCTGATTAAGGGTTCGGGCCTTAGGTTAAGGATTAATTTGGTCAATCTACTGAAGCTTGAAAAGGAGGCACAAGGCAGTGTTGCAGATTGGGGCCAGATTAAGAGAAGTTCGTGAGAAACAAAACATTTCTCTGCTACAGGTTGAGGATGCGACGAAAATCAATAAACGCTACCTTGAGGCTTTAGAAGCAGATGAATTCCAAGAATTACCTGGCAGCGTTTATGCGGTTGGCTTCCTGAAAAACTACGCCCGATTTTTAGAGTTCAGCCCGGCTGAAATAAGCTTAATGGTTGATGGGATGAAGGAAAATATGGGGGTAGGCGCGGCTAAACCGGTAATTCAAACTAACAATAATGGCAATAATGACACAACGAATGATAATGGGAAAAATGCCAATAATGGCAAACGAAGGACGAATCTCCCGGGACGTTCTTTTTTTCGGTGGTCAGACTGGAAGCTCTTGTTAGGCGGGGTATTGATAGTTGGGGCGATTTTTGCCCTTATCTCTGCTTACCAAGCTATGGAAACCAAAAAAATCTGGGATCCTACTGCTCCCGCGGTGGTTCCGGAAGAGCAGGGGGACCAGGGGGAGTCTCAGCCTGGGGAACCCACGGTTATTAACAATCCAACCGTGGAAGACTTCACGAATCCGGCCGGAGTACCAGAGAACGCTCAGGTCAGTACCGCTCCCATAAACTTAAAGCTGGTGGTGCAAAAGGATGAATGTTGGATTAGGATCGTTGCCGACTCGAAAGAGGTGTTAAACCGGATTTTAAAAGCCGGGGATTCCCGGGAGTTTAACGCTGAAGAGAGTATTTATGTTCATCTAGGCAATGCGGGAACGGTGGAGTTTTTTCAGAATGGGCAGTCAATCGGTTATCTGGGCAAATGGGGACAGGTAGTTAAAAAGGAATTTCGCCAGTAAATTCGAAGCTAATTAAACGAAAACGATGAAGGTACGTAATTAATGTCCATGCAACATAAGGAAAACATAATAAACCAAAAATTTAACCCAGGCCAAAGTCAGGTGAGTTTGGCCGGACTAAAGGTAGGCTTAGTCAGTCTGGGCTGTTCCAAAAATTTGGTAGATTCCGAGGTTATGTTAGGCCTGCTGGAAAAGGCGGGCTGCCTAATCACCGCTCAGGCAGCGGAAGCCGAAGTTTTAATTGTCAATACCTGTGGTTTTATTGAATCAGCGCAGCGAGAAGCGGTTAATACCATTTTGGAGTTGGGGCAATATAAGCTTAACGGCTCTTGTCGGGCCTTAATCGTTACCGGGTGTCTGGTGCAAAGATTTGCGGCAGATTTAGCGATAGAACTGCCGGAAGCGGATGCCCTTTTGGGAACCAGCGAGTTTAACCAAATAGTCACGGTTATCCATAGAGTCCTGGAAGGTGAGAAGGTTCAGGAAGTCGGACAGCCTCTTTTTTTATATAGTGAGGCCTGGCCCCGAAAATTGGTTACGCCTCCGCATTACGCTTATATTAAGGTTGCCGAAGGCTGCAACAACTGTTGTACATACTGCGCTATCCCCGAGATCCGGGGCCGATATCGCAGCCGATCAATCAGTTCTATCCGCCGGGAGGCGGAAACCTTAGTGCAGCAGGGGGTAAAAGAGCTTATTCTGATTGCTCAGGACACGACCCGCTTTGGTGAAGACCAAGCGGGTGCTCCAAAGTTAGCGGAACTGCTGCGGGAATTAGGGGAGATTCCTGATTTGCATTGGCTGCGCTGGATGTACGGGTACCCAACCCGGATTACGCCGGAATTAATCAGGGTAATGGCGGAGAGTCCAAAGATTTGCGCTTATGTGGATCTGCCGCTTCAGCATATTGATCAAGACGTGTTAACCCGGATGAACCGCCCGGCGGATCCGCAGCAGACTCGTCGAGTCATTGCAGAGCTTAGGGCAGCAATACCCGATTTAGCCTTACGGACTTCGTTTATCGTGGGTTTTCCGGGGGAAACGGAAGCGGCCTTTTCTCGTTTGCTTGACTTTATGGAAGAGGTTCGTTTTGACCGAGTGGGGGCATTCACTTATTCCCCAGAAGCAGGCACCAGAGCGGCCAGTTTGCCGGAGTCTGTGCCGGAGGAAATAAAGATAGAGCGTTATGAGCGGCTGATGGCCTGCCAACAACAGATTTCTCAACAAAAGAATCAGGCTTGGCTAGGTCGTACCGTAACGGTTTTAATGGAAGGAATTACGGAAGACCCGCGCTGGGATCAGCCGCACGGTACTGGAAAGCTAGGCTGCGGACGTTCCACCCGGGAAGCCCCAGAAGTCGATGGATTGGTATATTTTCGCAACCCATCAAAGCATCCTCTAAAGGTCGGAGATTTTGTCCCGGTAAAAATCATGCAGGCGGACCACTATGACTTGATTGGGGTGGTTGACAGTGAATTTACCCAATAAGCTTACCTTAGGCCGAGTTTTTTTGATTCCGGTATTTTTGCTGGTTTTGTTTTTGAAAATACCCAACGGTGAATATCTGGCTGCCGCTATTTTTATTTTAGCTGCCCTGACTGATGGTTTAGACGGCTACTTGGCCCGGAGTCTGCGGCAGGTTTCCCGTTTTGGGAAATTAATGGATCCGGTAGCGGATAAATTACTGATCACCACCGCCTTGGTTTCGTTGGTAGCGTTACACCGGATCCATGCGATCCCGGCGATTATCATTATTGGTCGGGAATTCGCGGTCAGCGGACTGCGCTCTCTGGCCGCATCGGAAGGTGTGGTTATATCCGCCAGTCCGTTGGGCAAACTGAAAACCATTACCCAAGTAGTGGCAATTACGGCGATTCTTTTGGGGAATTACCCTTTTAGTCTCATTAACTTTCCTTTTGCGAATATTGCTTTGGGAGTCGCGCTTTTCTTTACTTTGTATTCGGGAATTGATTATTTTATCCGTTTCCGGAAAATCCTCCGCCTGGACAATGAATCTGAAGCATTGTAAGCAATCGGCCGGTCTTCCAGTTGAATCCTAGGGAAAACCGGCGAGATTTGTTGTATAATGGTTCAAGGTTGTTGCCTAGGGGGTGTTTTTTTGTCTTTAAGAGAATTACGCTGGACCACAGTGCTCTTGGGGATCCTGCTTAGTTTTGGCACGCTGATTTTAGGCAATTGGCTGTATCAGCAATACCTGGTTAAAGCTCCTTTGGGAGAAGCCTTGAGTCAGCGGCCGGAGATCCAGGATTGGTCTATGCAAAAAGACAGTCGCCAAACCAGATTGATTATTGAATTAGGACCAGTTGCCAATCTGCAAGAGACCTGTATGTTCATTCGGAAAACCACCAGCCAGTATTTAGGCGATGAGGGCATTGAAATTGTGCTCACAGACCATCGCACAGAAGAATTAAAAGCCGTTAAATATAATTTGCAGTTTCCCTTGTATGAAGCAATAGCCCAGGGTAATTTTACGAACTTGGCACGTCTGGTTCGTCTGGAGGCAGAACAGGCTAAGCTTGATCAGCACCGGATTTTTATTGATGAGCATTATCTCTATATCCAGTTGTTTCAGGAGTCAGCTTATCTGTATGAAGTAGTTCCTCGCTATCCCGATCAGCCGACGAGTATGCTTATCCAAGGAATGGATGAGCTAGCCAAAGATCCGGATACCATCCCCTAAAGTGGGATGTTGGAGCCAAAACCGCAGTCCGGCTAAAGGGAATAACGGATACAAAGCTTGGCTGGAGCGGACTGGAACGCAAAGAGACAGAGAGGGAGAGGGCAGTCTATGCAAAGAAATACCCTGATCGGGATCGCGCTTGGAGCCGGTTTGGGAATTCTCGGATTCTTGATTTTAAATAGATTTAATGTAACCCCCATACTGATTCTGGGGGGATTGGCCATTTTTCTGTACATTTTTTTAGAGCAGAAAGGGGTATTGCGGCAGTCCGCGATCGGCCAGACTGTTTTAAGGACGGAAGTGCCGTTTGAAGATATCGGGGGCCAGGCTACCGCCAAACAGGAATTGAAAGAAGCGCTTGAGTTCATCCTGCAGGCGGATAAAGTGAAAAAGATGGGGATTCGTCCGCTGCGGGGGATCTTATTGACCGGGCCGCCTGGTACCGGCAAAACCCTGTTAGCCAAAGCTGCGGCTTCGTATACCAAATCGGCTTATACCGCGGTAAGCGGCAGCGAATTTATCGAGGTATACGCCGGGGTGGGCGCTCAACGGGTGCGAGGTCTGTTTAAATCGGCCCGGGAAAATGCCCAGAAACTAGGGAAGAAGAGTGCAATTATTTTTATCGACGAGATTGAGGTATTGGGCGGTAAAAGAGGCAGCCACAGCGGTCATTTAGAGTATGACCAGACTTTAAACCAATTATTAGTGGAGATGGATGGAATCTCTACGGAAGATCAGATCCGGGTGATGGTTATTGGCGCGACTAATCGGATGGATTTACTGGATTCAGCGATCTTGCGGCCCGGGCGATTCGACCGGCAGGTTCGGGTAGATTTACCCGACCGCGAGGGACGCTGGGAAATTTTAAAGCTGCATTCCCGCAATAAACCGATGGATGAGCAGGTGGATCTGGAGCAGATCGCTAAAGAGACGTTTAGTTTTTCCGGGGCGCATTTGGAGAGCGTAGTTAATGAAGCCGCTGTTTTAGCGCTTCGGGAACAGTCCGAGTTTATCAATCAAAAGCACCTGCGGGAAGCGATTGATAAGGTGATCATGGGTGAAAAACTCGACCGACGGCCCTCTGAGGAAGAATTGCGACGCGTCGCCATTCACGAAGCTGGTCATGCGGTGATCAGTGAACTGGTGCGGCCGAATTCAGTGGCCCAGGTGACGATTACTCCCCGGGGGTCGGCTTTGGGCTATGTCCGGCGAACCCCGGAAAAAGATCAATACCTGTATACCCGGTCGAGCCTGGAAAAACAAATCATGATTTGCTTGGGCGGGGCCTCAGCCGAGGAAACTCTCTTAGGCGAACGCAGCACCGGGGCGACCAGCGACTTTGAAGAGGCGATGCGCATGGCCAGACAAATCGTGGTTTCGGGGTTGTCGCATTTAGGCGTGGTTTGCATGGACACCCTTTCCCAGGAGATCTTAGGTCAAGCCTTGCGGGATATTATTGCGGTTCAGGAACGCAACGTACAGCAAGCTATCAGCGCTTACCGCTATTCTGCTCAGATGATTGCCGATTTGCTGGTGGAAAATGAATCCATTTCCGGGGATTACTTAAGGAAGTATCTGCAGCAAACCCCTTGTCCCGCGCAGCCGGCAACGGTGCCAGCGCCGCCGGCGTTCGCAAACTTAAACCAACAAATGCCCCTTAACCGTTAACTAAAATTTAAAGGGATTAGCTATTAAAAGAGCTTATTTAAATGAGAGTTTAAACTTTTAACGGCCTTGTTTAAAGGTTTTTAATATAACTTGCGAGAAGTCTCCTATCCTTTGCAGGTGGGGGATGAATCGCTCATAAGGCTAATTAGACTTTAACCATTCACCCGACTGCTGAATAAATCCGGCAGCCGGGTGATTTTTTTGGTTTTGGTCAATTTAAAAATGAGGCAACGCTTATAATCCGGCAGGAATTTTTCGCCGGCTGTGGAAGATTAGGATACCCGCCGGGAATCCTAAGAAGACCGGTAATTTATTGTCGGGTACAAGTCGCGGGTATTTACTTAAGGAAACGAGGGAAAGAATGCGCGAGGAAATCAGCTTGCTTGTTAATCAGGTGGGGACTCATCTGCAGAACCGAGGCTTACAGGTGGCTGTTGCTGAATCTTGTACCGGCGGTTTATTAGGGTCGGTGCTTACGGAAAAGTCCGGCAGTTCGGCTTATTTTTATGGAGGCGTAATCAGTTACAGCAATCAAGCTAAAGTCGATTTTTTGGGGGTAAACCCGGCAACCCTGGCCAAGTGGGGCGCAGTCAGTGAAGCTGTGGCCCGGGAAATGGCCGAGGGGATTCGACAAAAATGCGGGGTGGAATTAGGCGTGGCCATTACCGGGATTGCCGGGCCAACCGGCGGTACCGCCGAAAAACCAGTGGGCCTGGTCTGGATCGCGTTAGCCAGCGGGGCCGAAGCTTTAACGCTCTGCAAGCAGTTTCCGGGGGATCGGCAGCAGGTTCGCTTAGCGGCGGTGCGTTCGGCTTTAATAATGGTGCAGGACTTTTTGGAAAATAGGTAAAAAAAGATTTAAGCTTATCTTTATTATGAAGATAATTTAAGTTTTTATGGGGAAAGACTGGTGCGCCGGTTTCGTTCCCCGCGCTTAGTTCACATCTTTTATTTGTTCCCAGTTTGTATTCATACAGGATATCTTGTTCGATAAGGAGTATAATCAAAAATGGCCAATCTGCGTTTGTTTATTGCTCTCAATTTACCCGAAGCGGTGCAGAAGGGACTCGCCGCAGTCCAGCAAAACCTGCAGCCTTTGACCGGGTCGTTGGTTAAATGGGTGGAACCAAAAAATATGCACTTAACCTTAGAGTTTTTAGGGGATGTAGATGATTCCCAGGTGGCGTTGCTTAAGGAAATCCTGCAACAGACCGCGGGCGACTGCCCAGCAATAAATCTCAGTTTAAAAGGCGTAGGGGCTTTTCCCCATTGGCGCAGTCCGCGTGTTATCTGGGTAGGCCTGGCCGGCGATATCCACCCGCTTAAGCAGCTGCAGAATAACCTGCACCAGGCTCTGCTTAAGCAGGGTTTTCGCCTGGAGAATAAGGCATTTAAGCCGCACCTTACCTTAGGGCGGGTGAAACAGCGCTTTCAGTCCAAATCTGCCTTCCCGGCCAACGTCAACCTTGACCTGGAGAAAATGGCGGCTAAACAAACCGGTTTATTAAAACCCGAAGTCTTTACCCTGAACCGGGTGGAATTAATGCAAAGCGTACTGACTCGGGAAGGACCGATCTATACCGTTTTGTTGAGCGTCTTTCTTCCGGCCAAATAGGATATTGACAACGGTTAAGGAAATAAGTTACAATGGAACAAATGTTCTATTTATGAGGGGGTCGATGGGGGTGTCCGATAAAATTAAAGCCTTGGAGGCGGCGCTTAGTTCGATTGAACGGCAATTTGGCAAAGGTTCGATCATGAAGTTAGGGGAGACGACCAAGTTTAAAGTGGAAATTATCCCGACCGGGGCGATTTCACTCGATATAGCTTTGGGAGTTGGCGGGGTTCCCCGTGGTAGAGTAGTTGAGATTTTCGGCCCGGAATCTTCCGGCAAAACAACGTTAGCCCTGCACGTCGTAGCGGAAGCCCAAAAAGAGGGAGGGCTGGCCGCCTTCATCGATGTAGAACACGCCCTTGATCCCAGTTATGCCAAAAAAATCGGTGTGGATATTGAAAATCTTCTGGTGTCGCAGCCGGATACCGGCGAACAGGCCTTGGAGATTGCGGATGCCTTGGTGCGGAGCGGTGCAATAGATGTGGTGGTAGTCGACTCGGTGGCGGCTTTGGTTCCCCGTTCTGAATTAGATGGCGATATGGGCGATGTCCATGTTGGCCTACAGGCGCGACTCATGTCCCAGGCGCTGCGCAAGCTCACCGGCTCCATCTCTAAATCCCGTACCTGCGTTATTTTCATCAACCAGTTAAGAGAAAAGGTTGGGGTTATGTTTGGTTCCCCAGAAACTACTCCCGGGGGCCGGGCGCTAAAATTTTACGCTTCCCTCCGGCTGGAGGTCAGAAGGGTGGAGCAGATTAAACAGGGTACAGACATCGTGGGAAATCGGACGAGGGTTAAGGTAGTTAAGAATAAGGTCGCCCCGCCCTTTAAACAGGCCGAGTTCGATATTATGTACGGCGAAGGGATTTCCCGCATCGGGGATCTGGTGGATATCGGGGTTGCTTTGAATCTGGTCAATAAGAGCGGGGCCTGGTATTCTTATAATGGAGACCGTTTAGGGCAGGGCCGGGAAAATGTAAAAGACTATTTGAGCGAGAAACCCGAGTTGGTTAAAGAAATAGATGGAAAAATACGGGAAATCCTCGGCAACGGGAAAAAGTCAGAAGAGACGGCGGAGGCGAAAGAAACGGAGCCGCAAGACCAGCCAACCTCCTAGTTTATGCTTGACACAAATTACAAAAC
>CAYXHK010000090.1:0-8636 GCA_964464665.1 uncultured Syntrophomonadaceae bacterium | reverse complement strand
GGACTGACCCGGCATTTGCACCGTAAACAAGACTCCCTGCGCAAATTGGAAGACACGGAGCATTCTTTGGTGCGGTTGGAAGACCTCCATCAGGAACTGGCGGGACAGGTTGCCCCTTTGGCGGAACAGGCGCAGCGGGCGCAGGTGTACCGGGAGCAGCAGGCGGAGTTAACCAGTCTGGAAAAAGGAATCTGGCTGCAGAACTGGGCGGATCTCGAGGAAAAACGAAAACAGGCACACTTAGCCTGGGAAGACCTGCAGGCTAAAGCAGCCCGGCAGGAACAAGAATTGGCCAGTCAAATGCAGGGTTTAACGGACCTGCGCAATGGGGCGCAAGCGGCAGAAACTGCCGCAAATCAAGCCGCCGAAAAGCTTCAGGAGTCCCGGCACCGGGCGGAAAGAAACGTCTTAACCCTTAAGCTGCTCCAGGAAAAACAGGAGACCCTGGAAAAACAGCGGGCAGAACTAAAAGAGCGCCAGCAGGAATTAACGCACCGCTGGCAAAGGCTGGAACAGGAACGATTGGAAAAGCAGGCTAAATCGACCGATTTTACGATAGATGACCTCGGACAGGAACAGAAACTTAAGGATTTGGAGAACCAAAAGGCGGACGGAGGCTTGGAAAGAGCGGTAAAATTCGAGGAGATCGAGGGATTAAAAGGCGAGCTTATTGAAATCCTAAAGAGCGCGGCGGAGCGGCGCAACGAAATTAACCGCTTGCGGCTGCAGGAAGAAAACCGGCAGCGCCGATTGCGGCAAATTGACGGACAGCAGCAGGGTTTTCTTAAACGTCAGGAAACCTTGTCCGAACGCCTTAAGAGCGTGGAGCAGGAGTTAAGCAGCTTAAAGCCGAAGATTTTGGACCTGCAGCGCCAAAAAACTTTAAATCTGGCCCAGATCGCTGAATTGGAACCAGAATTAAAGCAGCGCCGGGAAAAAGTAAAGGAACAACAAGCCAAAGCTTTGGCCACGCAATCGAAGCTGCGGGTTTTACAGGAGATGGAACAAAGTTATGAGGGTTATTCCCGGGCGGTCCGGGAAATCATGCAGGGTCGCAGCCGGGAGAGCTTTGGGGCCGGGGTGCATGGAGTTGTCGCGGAACTGCTGCGCATCCCGCAGCGTTATGAGAAAGCGATAGAGGTAGCCTTAGGCGGGGCAGCCCAGTATCTGGTCCTGGACACTGAAAAAAATGCCCAGGCCGCGATTCGCTTTTTAAAGGCTAAACAATACGGCCGGGCCACCTTTTTGCCTTTAGATGCCCTGCGTCCCCCTACTTTGGCGAACCGGCAAAGCAGTAACCCGGGCCCGGGATTTTTGGGACGCGCGGCAGAACTCGTTCAGTTCGCACCCGAATATGCTCCGGTGGCCGAGTTGCTGCTGGGGAGGGTCTGGGTGGCAGAGAGCCTGGAGGCCGCGGCCAGATTAGCCCGGGAGCGCGGTTTTGCTCAGAAAATCGTTACCCTGGAAGGGGAAGTAATCAACCCGGGCGGGGCCATCACCGGGGGCAGTCTCCCGTCCCGAAGCAGCGGAATTATCGGCCGCGGCCGGGAAGTGGCCGAGCTTGCGGCTAAGCTGGATTTACAACAGGAAGCCTTGGCCGCTGCTGAAGAGGAACTTATGGCCCGGGAATCGTTTGCCCAGGAACAGCAAAAACTAAAGGCCGAGTTGGAGCTAAAACAACACCAGCTGGAGTTGGCGCAATCGGTTAATCAAAAAGAAGCGGCGCAGCTGCAGCCGGAAATCGAGCGGCTGCGGACAGACCTCAGTGAAATCGATTGTGAAGCTTTAGACTTAGGGGAACGGAGCCGCGAAAACCAGCAGGAACTGCAGCAACTAGAACAGCTTCTGCAAGAGTACGCGCAGCAGGAAGCAGCGCTGCGGCAAAACCTGCAGCAGCAGCAAATATCTCTGCAGGAACACGATTTGCGGCTCCAGGAGATTGCCGAGAACATAGCCCGGCTGCGGGAAGCCAAGGCGGGAGGAATTCAGCGTTTGCAAAGCCTGACGGAGGACCTGCAGCGAATAGAAAACGAAGCAGCCTCGATTAAACAGGGGCTGGCCAAAAACGGGGAACAGCTTAACGCAATCGAGGCAGTTAAAGCCGAGGAAGCAGCGGCCATAGAGAAACAGCGCCTTCAGGCTGATTTAACCCAAACCGAGATTATTAATCAACAGGATGAGTTAAAGCTGCTGCAGAGCGACTGTCAAATTAAATCGGAAAAGCTGCAGCGTTTTGCGGCGCTGCTGGAACAGACCCGGAGCGATTTAGAGCGAATGACCGGGCGGATGCATAGGCTCGAGGTGCAAAAAACCAAAGCGGAATCCGAGGCGCAGGGTTGGCAGGATCGGTTGGCTGAGGTTTACCAGATCGACGCGGCCCAGACGGCCCAGTTTTTACTCGGCCGGACCGGTGCCAGCCGGCTGAATGGCCCCAGTGTCCGGCAAAAGATACAGGAACTGCAGCAAGCTCTTTCCAGCCTGGGTGAAGTGAATCTGGGCGCGGTGGAGGAGTATACTCGAGTCAAAGAACGGGTAGAATTCTTAAGTACGCAGATTGCCGACCTAAGAGAGGCGAAACGGGGTTTGCAGCAGGTAATCACTGAATTGGACGCTTTGATGACCGATCGCTTTTTAATCGGCCTGGAGCGGGTTAATCAGAACTTTAATCAGGTGTTTCAGGACATTTTTGGGGGCGGCAAAGCTGGGATGTTCCTGATTGATGCAGCGAAACCGCTAGAGTCGGGGATTGAGATTGTGGCGCAGCCGCCCGGGAAGAAGTTGAAGAATCTGGCGCTTCTCTCCGGCGGGGAAAAGGCCCTGACCGCTATCGCCCTGTTGTTTGGCATATTGCAGGTGCGGCCGGGTCATTTATGCGTATTAGATGAGATCGAGTCCGCCTTAGATGAGCCGAATGTGGACCGGCTCGCCCAGTTCCTGAGCCGTTTGGCTCACAAGACCCAGTTTATTATCGTTTCTCACCGCAAAAGAACGATGGAAGCCGCGGAAGCGTTGTATGGTCTGACCATGGAAGAGAAAGGGGTCTCCAAACTAATTTCCGTGCAGCTGACTAATAAAGTGGCCCAGGCCGGTTAATTTACATAACAATCCAGCAATTTAGGGATTATGGACCAAGCCTGGTATCGCATATAGTCTTTTAGAGGATAATATAAGCAAAGCTCGCTGTAAAGAAGGGAATGGTTTGATGGGAAGAAAGCTGAATATAGCCTTCCTTTGGCATATGCATCAACCCTGTTATAAAGACTTGCGTACTAATCAATTTCGCTTGCCATGGGTTCGTTTGCACGGGATTAAGGGTTATTACGACATGGGCAAAATCGTGGAGGAAGTGGAGGGGGCCCGGGTTACTTTCAACTTTGTGCCTTCGCTTTTAGAACAGCTTTCTGATTACGCGGACGGAAATGGCACTGATTTATATCTGGAACACACCCTGAAGGAAGCTGACAGCCTTACCCGGGAAGAAAAACTGTTTATTCTGAGTAACTTTTTTCATGCTCACCCGGAGCATATGATCAGACCTTACCCGCGGTATGCCGAATTAGAAGCGCTGCGCGGGGACCCATACCGAGTCAGCGACCGGATCGATGCCTGGTCCAAGCAGGACTATCTGGATTTACAAGTCTGGTTTAACTTAACCTGGTTTGGTCAGACGATCAAGGATAAGGATGAGGAAATTCAAAGTTTTATTCGCAAAGGACGAGGGTTTTCGGAGGCTGATAAGCAGCGGCTGATTGAGAAACAACGGGAAGTAATCGGGAAGGTCATCCCCCTTTACCGCCGGTTGCTGGAGAGCGGTCAGGTGGAATTGACCACCAGCCCGTTTTACCATCCGATTTTACCGCTCTTATGCGATACGGACGAAAACCATAATTCCCGGCCGGGATCCGCAAAGCCTAGCCTGCGTTTTGCCTATCCGGCGGATGCGGACAATCAGATCCGGGGCGGACTGGCTTATCACGAGTCGGTTTTTGGCCGACGCCCGCGGGGAATGTGGCCTTCGGAGGGTTCGGTGAGCAATGCGGCCTTAGACCTGATCGCTCGTAATGGGCTGGTCTGGACCGCCTCTGATGAGAATATCCTGGCCAATACACTGCGGGGATTAGATCGGCCGGTCAGCGGTCGCGACTTTTTGTATCAGCCTTATTTGTGGGAGTCAGAGGGCGGACAGTTAGCGGTTTTCTTTCGGGATCACCTGATCTCGGATTTAATCGGCTTTGTCTATCACCGCTGGTTTACCCCGGACGCGGTGGGCGATTTTATCAATCGTTTAGTAAACCTGAAACGGGGATTGCCCCAGGATCGGAGCAATTTAATCTGTATTATTCTGGATGGGGAGAATGCCTGGGAGTATTACCATCGGCAAGGTTATGATTTTTTGACCGGGATTTACCGCGGTATAGCTGAGCACCCGGAATTGGAATTAGTCACCTATTCCGAATACCTTTGGCGTTTTCCCATCAACGAGCGGACCACCCGGATTTATCCCGGTTCTTGGATTAATGCCGACTTCAGCACCTGGATCGGTCAGCCGGTCAAAAACTTGGCCTGGGATTACCTGACTCAAGCCCGGCAGGATTTGGAAACCTATTCGCCGGAACAATCTTCGGAAGAAAAAGTAGAAATGGCTTGGCACGAGATGATGATTGCTGAGGGAAGCGACTGGTTCTGGTGGTTTGGCGACACCCATTCGAGTGCTCTGGACCAGGAATTTGATGAGCTTTTCCGCATCCACTTAAAAAATGTCTACCGGGCGCTCGACCGGGAACCCCCTGAATACCTAAGTAGCTCGGTGGCTTCAGCCGCGGAGCAGGGGCAGCCGCACTTTACCGAACCCGCAGAACCGATCAGACCGGTGATTGATGGGTGTGTGATTCGGCCGGACGGATGGAATCCAGAAGAATGGAAGCAGGCGGGCGCTTACTCCTTTAATCAGGGCTCCGGGGCGATGCAGCGTTCCAATTATCTGGTAGAACGAATCTGTTACGGCTTTGATCAAAATTATTTATACTTACGTTTAGAAGGAGACGGCTGTACCTGGTTGCAGGGAAGCGATCCCGGTTTAAGAACCACCTATGGTGAGGAGCCCCAAATCGAGTTTGTGATTGTCGGGGAGGAACCGGTCGTAGTTCGGGCTACCACCGGAAACGGGGAAGCGCTGAATGGGATTCGGGTCGACCTGATTTCTGAACAAAACCGGGAAGATGTTTTGGAAAACCTTTCCCTTTATGCCTTAACTGGCCTCCTGGAAGTGGCGGTTCCGAAAGAAAAACTGGGCCTTCAAGTGGGCGACGAATTCAGAATGCAGATTGTGGTGCACAATGAGAAGGGAGAGTTGGAACGTTGGCCTTCCCATGAGCCCCTAAGGATTACCGTACCTCAATTCGAGCAATAATCGTAGATGGGTGGTGCAGTCTTTGCCAAGCAAGACGCCGGAACAGTTAAAACGAAAAGTAAACTTAGTATTCGGGATTCATTGCCATCAACCGGCGGGAAATTTTGATTTTGTGTTTGAAGAAGTGTATCAGCGTTCCTATCTGCCCTTTATCGAAGTGGTTTCCCGGCATCCGGGAGTTAAAATGACCCTGCATTATACTGGGGGCTTATTGGAATGGATCGAAGACCACCATCCCGAGTGGTTTGATCTGGTCCGGCCCTTAGTCGAAGCCGGCCAGGTGGAACTTTTGGGCGGAGGCTATTTTGAACCAATCCTGGCGTCTATTCCGGAAGAGGACCGGCGCAGTCAGATACAGCTTTTGTCCAACTATCTTCTGGACAAGTTTGGGCAGAGTCCCCGGGGAATGTGGCTGGCAGAACGGATTTGGGAATCCTCAATTGTGCCGAGTCTGGTTAAATCCAAAATTGAGTATGTACTGGTTGATGATTCGCATTTTATCAGTGCCGGCTTAGATCCGGAAAATCTGTACGGTTATTACTTAACTGAAGAAGAAGGATATCCCCTGGCGATATTTCCGATTGATGCCAAACTGCGCTACCTGACACCGTTTCAGCCCGTAGAAAAATCGCTGGAATACCTGGCGGAGATTGCGGATGAATCCGGGGAACGGTGCGTAGTCGTGGTTGATGACGGTGAAAAATACGGGAGCTGGCCGGATACGTATAACTGGGTTTATACCGAAGGCTGGCTGGATCAGTTTTTAACTGCGTTGGAAGCGAACCAGGACTGGCTGAAAACTATGACTTTCTCCCAGGTAAAAGATACCCGGCCCGGCCTTGGCCGGATCTATTTGCCGACAGCTTCCTATTTTGAGATGAACCAATGGTGTTTACCAGCGGTAAAGGCGGGGCTTTTGGGCCGGGTTGAGCGGGAACTGGAGGACCTGGACAAACTGGAAACTGTGCGCCCATTCCTGCATGGGGGAATCTGGAAGAATTTTTTGGTCAAGTACCCGGAAAGCAACCAGATGCATAAGAAGATGCTGTATCTCAGCAGCCGGATAAAGCAGCTCCCGGAATCGGAAGAACGGGACGCGGCCCAAAAATTGATTTATAAAGCCCAAACGAACGATGCTTATTGGCACGGCGTTTTTGGTGGGTTGTACCTCCCCCATCTGCGCCACGCCATCTACCGCTATCTGATAAAAGCGGAAAGGTGTCTCGACGCCGCCCGGCAGCGGGAAGAGCGGAAGCTGGGGGTAAATCCGGCTGGAGCGGTCCGGCTCGAGTTTCTCGACTTGAATAAGGATGGCCAGGAAGAAGTGCTCATCTCTACGCCTTTTTACACTGGTGG
This sequence comes from uncultured Syntrophomonadaceae bacterium, assembly GCA_964464665.1. Classification (GTDB taxonomy): domain Bacteria; phylum Bacillota; class Ch66; order Ch66; family Ch109; genus CAYXHK01. Next base: position 1,870 of record CAYXHK010000090.1, on the reverse strand, counting down.
CCTGACTCCGTCCCGGGGCGGACAACTTTTCGAGTTCAGTGTCAAATCTCTGGGTTACAACCTGTTGAATACGCTGCAGCGACGCTTTGAGCATTACCACGACCAAGATGCGGAACCGGTTACCTCCCCAGTCGAGGAAGAAGGGGTAGCGACGATCCACGCTCGGGAAACGGAGGTTGACCAGCAGCTGCGCAAAGAATTAGCTTACGACTGGTACGCCCGCCGCATGTTTATCGATCATTTTTTGGGCGAACAAATCAGCTTGGATGAGTTTGCCGACTGCCAGTATGCGGAGCAGGGAGACTTTGTAAATCAGGCTTATGAATGGCTGGTGCCAGACCAGGGATCAACCTTAAACCACGCGGAAAAAGCGATCGGCACCATCAGTCTGCGCCGGAGGGGCGGGGCTTGGGACGGGGAAAGCTGGATCCTGCTGGAGTTGACCAAGACCTTTACCTTTGCTGACCGGGATCTGATTGTTAATTATGGTTTAAAGAATTGCAGCCAGCAAGCCGCCTCTTTCCGGTTTGGCGTGGAATGTAACCTGTCTATGCCTTCGTGCGGCGGACCGGGAGGGCATTACCAGTTGGAAGGCCAAGGCAACTGGAATGGGCCTTTAGATTTACGGAAAGAAGATGCCGGCGTCAGTAAGCTGCAACTGGTCGACGAAGTCCTTAAAGGCACGGTGGAAATCAACTGGGACCGCCCGGCGGCCTTGTGGCGCTTTCCGGTGGAAACCGTGTCCCAGTCTGAAAGCGGCTGGGAAAAAACCTATCAATCATCCGTGGTGATGCCCATTTGGCACTTGGAACTGAATCCGGGTGAGAAGTGGCGCGTTGGGATAAATCTGAGGGTTTACTGGTAAGCGCTAAAGCAAAGCAAGGGGACGTTCCATGCGAACAGGCCGCGCCTTAGAAATACACAGGGGGAAGCAAGATGACGGTTTTTTTGTTTTTAAACTGACCATAGACCGAGCCTTAGAAAGCCTTGGGTAATTGCACGGATCGCCTGGTTGTGGTAATCTGTATCCAAAAGTGGTAAAGGAGCTAGGGTTTATTTATGGGGCTGTTTAGTCGGATCAAAGAGACTTTTAAAGAGACTAAGGAAACGATTAAAGATACGTTATCCGTAACCAAGTTGAAGGAAGGGCTGACCAAGACCCGGCAAAATCTGGTCGGGAAAGTGGAGCAGGTACTGACCTTCCGCAAGACAATAGATGACGAACTGTTTGAAGAATTAGAGGACGTTCTGATTCAAGCGGACGTAGGGGTAAACACCACCCTGCGGTTAATCGAGGGTCTGCGCCGGGAGGTAAAGGAAAGAAAATTAACTGAATCAGCCGAGCTTAAGGAACTGCTAAAAGAGCAAATATCCCTGGTGCTTAAGAACCAGGGAGCTCCTTTGAATTTGCCGACCGATCAGACCGCCGTAATTTTAGTGGTTGGCGTCAATGGCGCCGGCAAAACCACGACGATTGGCAAGTTGGCTTATCGTTACCGGCAGCAAGGCAAACGGGTAGTCGTAGCTGCCGCAGATACTTTTCGGGCAGCGGCGATTGACCAGCTGGAGATATGGGGAAACCGGGCCGGGGTTGAGGTGATCAGCCATAAAGAGGGTTCGGATCCGGCTGCGGTAGTCTTTGACGCCCTGCAGGCAGCACGGTCCCGCCGGGCGGATATCCTGATTGCGGATACAGCCGGGCGTTTGCATACCAAGGTAAACCTGATGGAAGAATTAAAGAAGGTTCGCCGGGTGGTGGAAAGAGAGTGTCCCGGCGCTCCCCATGAAGTGTTATTGGTGCTTGATGCCACTACCGGGCAAAATGCGATTCAGCAGGCCAAGCTGTTTACGGAGGCAGCCGGGGTAACCG